>JAITUX010000163.1 GCA_031286085.1 Candidatus Adiutrix sp.
TTGCCATATCCTTATCCATAGCCACAACCCGGTAGTGTTCGGCATAGGCTCCGGGAATGACCAGGAATAGCCAAATTCCGAAAAAAAAGAAAAGCCGCACAGTATTTGAAATACGGCGCGGTCTGCACAGGTCTATGTTGAAAGTGGATTAGATGGCTAGAAGTTTGAGGAACCGCTGGCACAGAGCACCATCCAGAAAGTATCTGGTTGGCCTCTCAATATAAAGAGGCCGGGCGCTCACTACAGCTCATAGAACTGCGGACAGTATTCCCTTGTGGGTATTTTATTCAGTCCACGCCCGGCCAAGCCAGTAAGGTAGTTTGCTACCTTTTCGAGGGCACAAAAATACACGGCTGACCGGGCGTGCGACCGCTATGAGGTATAGTGATTACCTAAAAGAGATTATGCCATAGGGCCGGAGGGAAGTCAAGGCACGATGGATGGGCCGCTTGCCAAGGCGGGGAAAGGCTGGAATGTGGGGAAAGTAGAAAGTGAATATGGAGCATCCGAGCGGGGCAGTAAAATAATCTGGCGGTATTTATGACGGTATGTTTTCTTGGCTTAATTTTATATCTAATGTGATCAATATGTTATTTGTGCTATTTTAGTCCTGCACGCGACCTGGGCCGCCAGAGGCCGGGGCAATGCGGGTGAAGGCCCAACTGGCGCTTTCCATTGACAGGATAATCAAGAACAGGGGGCTGAGCCAGACCAAGGCGGCCCAAATCATCGGCCTGTCCCAACCCAAACTTTCAGATATGCTTAATGGCAAGTTCCGCGGAATAAGCGAGGCGAAGATGCTGGAATGCATAACCCGCCTGGGCCGGGACGTCCAGATAGTCATCAATCCCCAGGCGCGACCGGCCAATGCCCGTGGGCATATTGAAGTCAGCCTAGGCTAAAGGCGTAGCCTTTTTGGCATCAAAGTAAAACCGGAACTCGCCTGCGGCTCAGACATCCGGCGGCGCACCGGAACTCCCGCCCTGAACTCACATAGGCGGTTTTCTGTTTGCTCTGACAGAAGGCTATATTTTGCCGACTGCCAGAGCAAGTTTTTCTGAGCCTAAGCGATTCAAAACTTTTCGAGGGCCTTGAAACCGCTTTTGTGGCCACTGCCTGTGGAAGGTCAGGCCACTTTTTTGGGCGTGGCCAAGGCGGGAATGATGAGGGCGATGACAAACATAAAGGCCGTGATTAAGAGGGCCTGCTTGTAATCGCCGGCAGACTGGCGGATCTGGGCATAGAGCATGGGCCCCACGATGCCGGCCGCCCCCCAGGCGGTCAGCATCCAGCCGTAAATCCGCCCGACGTATTTTGTACCGAAGGTATCCGCCGCATAAGCCGGCATGGTGGCGAAGCCGCCGCCCAGGCAGGCGTAGATGTAGCAGCCCAGGATGATAAATATGGTGAGGCTTGAAGAGGTGTACAAAACGTAAAAGACGATGGCCTGGGTGATGAACAAGGTGTAGAACACCTGGCGGCGGCCGATCTTATCGGAGATCGAAGCCCAGAACAGCCGGCCGATACCATTGAAAATGGCAAATAAAAGCATGAGCGCGCCGGCCAGCTTCGCCTTGTCGGCCACACTGTCCGTCATGAGTTCCTGGGCCATGGGCGAGGCCTGTGAAATCACGGCCATGCCGGCGGTGATGTTAATGAACAGCATGAGCCAGAAGAGGTAAAAGTACTTTGTCCGAACGGCTTCGCCCAAGGTCGCGCCGGCCGTGGGAGCGCTGGCTGTGGGAGTCCAGCCGGCCGGAGCGTAGCCCACCGGCGGGGCGATCATTAATTGGCCGGCGGCGACAACGGCCACCAAAAAGATGGCGCCAAAAATATAGAGGGTCGTGGCAACGCCCATGCTGACGATCATGCCGGGCGCCAAGGCGGCCATCAGGCCGGAGCCGAGGCCGAAGCCCATGACCGCCAAGCCGGTAATCAGGCCGCGCTTGTCAGGGAACCATTTAACCAGCGTGGCGATGGGCGTTATATAGCCAAAACCCAGGCCTATGCCGCAAATCAAGCCATAGCCGAGATAAATGACGGTCAGGGAGCCGATCTTGTCGCCGTAGCCTGTAATCAGGATGCCCAAGCCGAAAAGAATGCCGCCGATGGTGGCGACGATGCGTGGGCCCTTGGTGTCAAGGATATAGCCGCCCACCGCGGCTGCGAGGGACAGGACGACGATCACCATCGTAAAAGCAATGGTGATATCGGCCCTGGTCCAGCCATGATTATCCATGAGCGGCTTTACAAACACGCTCCAGGCGTAAACAGTGCCAAGGCAAGCCTGCATTACGATGCCCGCAATGGCGATAGCCCAACGATTTGGGTAATCTTTCTCCGTCATAAGAAAACTCCTTAACATGTTTGTCTGGCGATCCAGGTGGTAAACATTGAGGGCGGAAAGATGTGTAAACTTTCCCCGCCATGTGTAATCAACACGGACTCGACTTGGCGCAGATCTTGACTTTAGTAATAAAGCTAACTTATTAGGCCAGGTCATAAAACCCGGCCGCTGAATGTCAGCACTAAAGCCAAAACTCGGCATTATTCGGCCTGGACTTCTGGAATGACCGGAAGCCAGCAAAGCCGGATTTGTTCATGAAAGACCTAAGGCAATATAACACAAACGAGAAGCAACTACAACTCCTTTTGCAATTAGCAAGGCGTTCAAATGTATAGTAATATAATCAGGAAAAGAGACGTTGATTGTGGAAATATTGGAGAAAATAAAGCAACTTCAGACAGAAAGAGGTTGGAGCACATACAAACTGGCGCAGGAAGCTAAAATCCCTCAATCCACGCTTTCAAATCTGTCCAAGCGAAACAACTCCCCCACAGTATCAACTCTACAGGCGGTATGTCATGCTTTTGGGATATCCCTGGGCCAGTTTTTCTCCTCGCTGGGCGAAGACAAGCTGACGCCAGAACAGTCTGAACTTCTTAAAAACTGGGCGCTTTTATCAAGAATGCAGAAAGGGAAAGTTACAGCGTATATACAAGGGTTATTGGAGAAATGAGGGTCTGTAAACGTCTGCTCAAGACCAAATGACGCGGATTAACAACCTTAACAGAAATACGCCGGTCTTATGAAAAAGGGGATGACGGCCTTGGCCCGGGCTTGTGGAGCGGGGCCGGTCGTGATATTATGCCCGGTATCGTTGTTAATACCAAGCCGCATTCAATCAAAATTGAATGTCTGGCGCCAGGGTTTTTGAAAAAACAGGGCGGCTTTTTCAAAAACTTGCGGGCGGCGATAAATAGTCGCCCGCCCTTGGCCTTCAAAATAAACCTTTTTGCGGGCCTGAAGGGAGGCCATCCATGCAAATCGTCGTTGATCCTTCCGGGCACAAAATCGAAGTCACCTGCCCGGGGTGCGGCCAGAAAGTGGTCTTCACCCTGGCCGAGGCCGGCAGTTCCATCTTCTGCCGCGGCTGCGGCATCAAAATCGAGATACTCAGCGAAGAGCTGGAGAGCCTGAAGAAGCGGATTGAAAGCGCGGAAGGGGGGTCGGGCCAAGGCCCCGGCACGGCCACGGGCGGAGAACGGGGGGGTTCGGCGTAATGGCCGTTTCCAGGCACAGATTCACGCCCCGGGGCGTATGCGCCAAAAGGATTCATTTTGAACTGGAGAACGGGATTATCCGCCGCCTGCGCTTTCAGGGCGGCTGCCCGGGCAATCTCGAGGGGCTGGCCCGGCTGGCCGACGGCCGGCCGGCCCGGGAACTGATAGGGCTTTTGGCCGGCCTGACTTGCGGCGAAAAGGAAACGTCCTGTCCGGATCAACTGGCCCGGGCCCTGGAAAAGGCTCTTGAACGGCGGCCCGGCCGCCAGGAAAAGGGCGGGCGCCAACAAAGGGGAGGATGCCAAAAATGACGGAAGCGGAACCGGCCGGGCGCCCGCCGCGCCTCTCGCCCCTGGACCGCCGGCTGGTGGAAATGGAGCTGGCCGCGCTCTTCAACGCCGCCATAGCCGAGCGTTACGGCCCCGAGGCGGCCCTGGAAATCCTGCGGGCCGTGGTCGGCCGGGCGGCCGCCTGTTCGGCGGCTGAAATTCTCCGCCGGCAGCCGAAACAGGGCTTGGCGGACTTGTGGGCCGTCTGGCAAACCTTGGGCGGCGAAGGCCGGCTTGACCTGGAACTCCTGGAACTGGGCCCCCGGGACCTGCGCTTCCGCGTCCGCCGCTGCGCCTACGCCGAAGCCTACCGGGCCATGAATCTGGCGGACCTGGGCCTGGAGTTCAGCTGCCGACGCGACGGCCCCTTTGCCCAGGCCCTCTTGCCCGGGGTTGAAATGCGCCAGTCGCCCACCATCATGGAGGGCCGCGAGAGCTGCTTGTTCGAATACCGTTACGAGGGGCCATAGATTCACCCGGCGGGCCGCCGTCTTGACTTTTCCCCGGCCCCATGTTTTAATTTTATGTTGCATTATAACTGCCTGACAGCGGACGCCCGCCCGGTTCGCCGTGTTCCCCGAAACTTTGGCGAAAGTCCTCGGATCCCCGCTTCAAGCCGCCTGGCCTGACATCGTGAGAGGAGCGCCCTAATGAAACTCAGCACTAAAATAGTTTTCGGGTTCGTCCTGACCGACGTCATATTCATCCTGGTCATGGCGGCCATCTTCCTCATCGTCCGGCCGCTGACCGAAGCCGCCATGGAACTTGACGAATACATAACGCCCCTCAACACAAACGCCTCCGAAATCCGCTACCAGGTCGCGGAACAGCGTTCCAGCATGAGGGCCTATGTGAGCAGCCCGAGCCTCGACCCGAAACTTTTTGAGCAGGCGCTTGAATTCAACCAGGCCACCGGCAAAGCCTTGGCGGAGATAAACAAAATACTGTCCGACCCCCGGGCGGCCATCCTCAATACCCCGACGGCGGCCGACGCTTACCAGAAAATGGCCGCGGCTTACGAGACAAACTCCCGCCTGCTCCCGGCCACGCGGGAATCCGAGGAGAAATTGCTCCAGTTACGCGGCGACTACCTGGCCGTTTTCGCGGACACCACCAAGATCATCATGGAGACCCTCGGTGTGGAAAGCGCCACCCTGGAGCGGGAACTCGACGCGGGCGACCAGGAAGCCATAAGGCGCCGAATCAAGCGGATAGCGGACTTGAACCTGGCCCTGAACCGCTTCAACGGCAGTTGCCAGGAGTTCACCCTGGGCCTGTTGCGGCAGGACCAGGCCACATTCGACCGCGGCCTGGCCCTGGCGGCCGAGTCCGACCGGCGCATAACCGACCTCATCAACGCCAGCCGGGTCCCGGAGGTCAAGGCGGCCCTGGAAAAAGCCCATAAGGCCCTGGTCGACAAATACATGGTCCACATGAGGACCATATTGGACAAGCAAAAGGAAAACGCCGCGCTGGGGGCCGACCGCTTCAGGGTCTCCGAGAACATCCTGGCGAACGCCAACGCCCTGGACAGCGAAATCGGCAAAGAGGTGGAGATGTTCACGAGCGAGATAGCCTCGGCCGTGGTCAAGGTCAACGCGTCCATTCTCACCGGCCTCGTCCTGGCCTTGATTGTCAGCATGATTGTGGCCATATTCATCACCCGGAGCATAATGGGGCCCTTGAACGTGATAATCGGCAACCTGGACATGAGTTCCCATGAGGTGGGCTCGGCCTCCACGCAGCTCACCGGGGCCTCCAACACCCTGTCCCGGGGGGCCTCGGCCAACGCGGCCAGCCTGGAGGAGACCAGCGCGGCCCTGGAGGAACTCAGTTCCATGACCAAGCGCAACGCCGGCAACGCCGCGGAGGCCAACTCCCTCATGGCCGAGTCCAAGGGCTACGCGGAAAAGGCCGACGCCGCCATGACCAAGGTCATCGGGGCCATGGGGGAGATTTCCCATTCCGGCCAGGAGATCGGCAAGATAATAAAGACCATTGACGAGATAGCCTTCCAGACCAACCTCCTGGCCTTGAACGCGGCGGTGGAGGCGGCCCGGGCCGGTGAGGCCGGGGCGGGCTTCGCGGTGGTGGCCGACGAGGTGCGCAACCTGGCCCTCCGCTCGGCCGAGGCGGCCAAGACCACGGCCGACCTCATCGCGGGGACCATCACCAACATCCATTCCGGCTCGGATCTGGTCAATCTCACGGCCGAAGCCTTCAAGTCCGTGGCCGTCAACGTGGCCAAGGTGGGTTCCCTGGTCGCGGAAGTGGCCGAGGCCTCCAAGGAGCAGAGCCAGGGCATAGGCCAGATAACCACGGCCGTGATCGAGATGGAAAAGGTGACCCAGGGCAACGCGGCCACGGCCGAGGAGGCGGCCGGCGCGGCCGGCCAGCTTTCTTTGCAGTCCAACCACCTCCTGGCGGTGGTCAACGAAATCAACGTTATGACCCACGGGGCCGAGGCCCGCCTCCTGGATGCGCCCGCCTCCGGCGCGGCCGGCCGGCCTCGCCTGGCCGCGGCCACG
>JAITUX010000187.1 GCA_031286085.1 Candidatus Adiutrix sp.
CTGAAGCCGGCCAGGTGGCTGTCCAGGCGGACCACTTCCTCGGTGATGTCCGCCCGGTCGGCCAAGAGGGCCGCCTCCTGGGCCAGGCGGGCCGGGTCCAGGGCCGGGCCGGCCCCCAATTCGGCCAGGCGATTCGTGAGCCTGGCCAGAAAGGCCTCGGGCGCGCCGGCCGCCGCCGCCTTAACTTGGCTGTTCAAGCCGGCCAGGGCGGCCAGGCGGCGGGCCAGGTCCCGGCCAAGATTCAGGCCCTCGGCCTCGCGCATGGCCACCAGGGCAGCGGCAGCAGCCGCCGCCAGGGGCTCCAGGACGGCTTTAAGTTCCTCCAGGTCCGGGGCCGGCTCTTCCTCCCGGCCGACCACGCCCAAGGCCAGGAGGTGGTCCAGGGTCACCTCCCCGGCCAAGTTCAGCCGCGCCTTAAGTTCATTCAAGCGCTCCGTAAGGGTCCGGGCCAGTTCATAATCCACCCGGGCCGCCGGCGGCCGGAGTTCCCGGTCGTCCAGCTGCACCCAAATATCCACCCGGCCCCGCTCCAGGCGGGCGGCGACCTGTTTCTTGACGGCCTCTTCCAGGGGGGCGCAGAGCTTGGGCAGCCGGGCCGTCACTTCCCGGAAACGGCTGTTGACGCTCTTGACTTCCACCGTCACCGTGCGGCCGGCCCAGAGGCCCGAGGCCGAGCCGAAACCGGTCATGCTCCTGATCATGAACACCTCCCAGGGTCTGGCGCCGCCTTCAAGGCGGACAAATAGGCCTCTCGCATCCTGAGCAGCCAGGCCTGGACCTCGGGCCGCCGGTAGTCGGGATAGGTCCAGGGCAGGGGCTGGAAGCCGCCCCGGCGGTAATTGAGGGTCAGCTCGCCCCACACCCCGCGGCCTAGGGGCAGCCGGTGTTCCCTGAACTTGCCGGTGGACAGGACCAGGCCGCCGCTGAAAACATAGCCCGGGTCCAGGTTGGCCTGACGCCGGCCGTCCGGGGCGTGGCGGCTTTCCCATTCCATGGCCGCCAGCTTGATCTCGACCAGGCTTTCCGGGCTCCGGAGGCCGGGCCAGGAGGCGTAAACCTTCACCAGGCCCGGCCCCATTTCCTTTTCGTAGTAGTCCGTTTCGACCAAGGGCAATTCGGGGCTCGCCAAGTCCGGCTCCGCCCCCAAAATGGCGTTCAGGCCCCTGATTCCGGCGGCGATATGGCCGGAGGCGCCGGCGAACACGGCGGCGAAGGGCTTGACTGGGGGCGAGGGAACCAGGGCGCTCACGGGACGATTTCGTAACGGGGCGGGGCCGCGCCGGGGGGGATTTCGGTCAGCCGGGCCTGGAGCCGCCGGCCGACCAGGTCCGCGGGCGGCGCTCCGGCCTTGCGGGGCCAGACGAGTTCCGTCTCCAGCATATAGTCGGTCAGGCAGGCCCGGAGGCGGCGGTCGCGCTGTTCGTAAACCAGGGCCGAATATTCCCGGCCTATTTTATCCTTCAAATATTGCTTGAGCCAGTAATGGAGACGGCCGGTCTGCATTTTCCGGAGGCGCTGGGTGTAGTCGTTGACCGGCAGGGCCAGGCGGATGAAGGCGCCCTGGCCCAGGGCCGGATCCCGGCCCTGGGCCAGGGCGCGAAGCTGCCGGGCCACCAAAAGGTCCAGGTAACGCCGCATGGGCGCGGTGAAGGCCGTGTAGAGGGGCAGCCCCAGCCCCAGGTGGGGGGCGGGCGTGAAACTCAGCCCGCCCCGCCCCAGGCGGCGGCGGGCGGCCAGGGATAGGGTCAGCAGGCGGTCGTCCGCGGCCTGGCCCGGAACGGCCGAGGCCAGTTCGGCCGGTAGGGGCGCCCGGGCTTTTTCCTGGAAGCGGAAGGGGCAAGGGTAGCCATGCCGGTGGAGGAGATCGGCGGCCAGGTGATTGGCCAGGATCATCAGTTCCCCCACAATCAGCTTGGCCGGCGTATCCCACTGGGTCAGACCCACGCTTAAGGAGCCGTCGGGCAGAAAGTGGACGCTCAGCCGGGGCAGGTTGAGGTTGACGCCGCCCCCGGCCAGGCGCCGGGCCAAGAGGGCTTGGGCCAGGTCCCACGAATCGACCAGTTCCGCTTCCTCTTCCAGCCGGGCGTCGGCTTCGGCGAAGGACAATTGGCGATCCACCCGGATATGGCTCAGGTTGAATTCGTATTCGGCCACCGCGCCGTCTTTTTCCAAGGTGACCAGGAAGGAGAGGGCCGGCCGGACCTCTCCCGGGGTAAGGCTCAAGCAGCCTTCGGACAATTCCGGCGGCAGCATGGGGTATTTGGCTTCCGGCAGATAGACCGAGACGCCCCGTTCCCGCCCGGCCAAATCCAGGGGGGAATCCTGCTGTATGGCGGCGGCCGCGTCGGTGATGTGCAGGCCCACCTGCCAGCGTCCCCCGGCCAGGGATTTGATGGAATAAGCGTCGTCGAGGTCGCGGGCCCCGTTGGAATCTATGGCCAGGGTGGGCCAGCCGGTGAGGTCCAGGCGGTTTTCCCGCCGCCCGGCGGCCGAAAGGCCGATTCCGGACAGGGCGCGGGCTTCCTCCAGCAAAGCCGGGGTGAAGGAAGTGGGCAGCTCAAGGCGCCTTAAATCCAGGTTTTCATGGGGCGCCAATTCGCCGGCCAGGGTCAGGGCCAAGACGGCGCCCTCGGGCTCCGGGGCGAAGCCGGCCCGGGCCAGGAGCTTTTTGGCCTCGGCCGGGGCCGAGGCCGCTGAACCGTCCAGGGCCAGGCTCAAGAGCCGGGCCTTGGCCGCCTCGGCTTCCGGCGGTTCCGGGGCCGCCGCCCCCCGCTTAAGGGCGGCCAGCCACTCGGCGCAGACGGCCAAGGCCCGCTCGGCTTCCTCGGCCCGGTTTTTCGCCTCCTTGAGCCTCTCCACCTCGGCTGAAGTTTGCCGTATCGCGCCGTTCGGGGTGAAGCGGAACCGCAAACCGTCGGCAAAGACCGCCCGGGCCACGGCGGAAAGCTCGTCCGGCTGGACCGAGCGGCCGAAAAACAGGGCGGCCAGGCTGGCAAAGCTGAATTCCGAACCTTCCCCTTCCAAAACCGACCATAACTCGGTCAAATCCAGGGTCGCGGCCAGGTTCCGCCGGGTCTCCGCGGTGGCCCGCAAGAGTTCCAGGCGGGCGGACCTGAGGCCGGGATCAGGCAGTTCGACGGAATTGAGCACCCGGCCGGCGGAGACGGACATTTCCCGGCCGTCGGCGGCCAGAACCCCCAGGCGGCGGGCGGAGGAGGTTAGCACCCAGGCGGTCAAAAAATCCCGGCCTTCCAGAAATTCAACGATCATCGGCCCAATTCCTCGGCCAGGATATCCGCCGCCCGGTCCGAAGCCCCGGCGGAGCCCAGGGCGGACCGGACTTCAGCCATATCCGCCCTGGCCCGGGCCGCGGCGGCGGGGTCGGCCAGGAGCGTCCAGGCCCGGTCGGCCAGGTTTTCAGCCGTGGCCTGATCCTGAAGCAATTCCGTAACCACCGCCCGCCCGGCCACCAGGTTGGTCATGCTCACAAAAGGAATCTTGACCAAACGCCGGGCAATGGCCCAGGACACGGGGTGGCTCTTATAGGCCACCACCTGGGGCGTGCCCAGAAACATGGCTTCCGTGCTGGCCGTGCCCGAAGCCACCAGGGCCAGGTCGGCCGCGGCCAGGAGTTCGCGGGACCGGCCGGGTAGAACCAGGAGGCGCCGGCCCACCCGGGCCGGCGCCCGGGCCAGAAAGGATTCCAAAAAATCGGGGGTGATGGTGGCCGCCCGGGGCAGGGCCAGGGCCAAGTCCGGAACACGTTCCAGGAGCCGGTCGGCGGCCTCGAAAAAAACCGGGGCCAGCCGGGCCAGGACCGGCCGCCGGCTGCCGGGCAGAAGGGCGGCCAGCGGCTTATCCGGGGCGAGGCCCAGGGCGGCCTTGGCTTCGCCGGCCGGCCTGGGGGGCGGCAGTTCATCCAGGATGGGGTGTCCGACCCAGTCGGCGCTCACGCCCCTGGTTTCATAAAACTTTTTTTCAAAGGGGAAGATGACCAGCCGGCGCCGGGCGTAGGCGGCCAGAGCCCGGAGCCGGCCGGAACGCCAGGCCCAAATCTGGGGGCAGATGTAGTAGACCACAGGCAAACCCAGGCGGTGGGCCTGGCGGGCCAGGGGCAGGTTGAAATCCGGGGCGTCGATGAGGACCAGGAGATCGGGGCGCTCCAGTTCCATGGCCCGCCGCATACGGTTCCTCACGGACAAAAGGCGCCTTAAGGAGCCCAGCACCTCCACCAGGCCCATCACGGCGGTCTCGTGGACATGGCCCAGCAGGCGAACCCCGGCCGCGGCCAGGCGGTCGCCGCCCAGGCCGAAAAAACGCCAGTCCCGCCCTTGGCGGCGCGCGGCCTCGACCAGGGCCGCGCCGTAGATGTCCCCGGAATTTTCCCCGGCCACCAGCATGACCTTGGGCGGGCCCGGGCGGCTCACGATTCCGCCCAGGCCAGGAGGGCCAGGCCGGCCTCGTCGGCCAGCCTTACGGTTTCGGCCGGGTTGACTATGAGCACCTGGCCGGCGTCGATGACCAAGGCGCCCACCCGGCCGGTTTCGGCCATGGCCCGTATGGTTTCCGGCCCGATGACCGGCGGATCCAGGCGGGGGTCCTGGCCTGGCTTGACCACCTTGGCCACGGCCACGGGCTTGTCGGCCAGGCCGGCCCCCCGGCGGACGGCCGCGTCCGTGCCTTCGGCGGCTTCGACCGCCAGGGTGATGCGGTCGCTGACCACCGCGCACTGGCCCACATCCAGCCGGCCCAGTTCCTTGGCCACCCGCCAAGCCACCCGGAGGTCGGCCAGAAGGTCGTCGCTCGGGGCCAGGCGGGTCAGAAGGCCCGGCGGGGTCAGGAGTTCCGGCAGAAGCTCGGAGGCGGACCGGACCCGGAAGCCCCGCTCTTCCAGCCAGCGGCACACGGCCCGGAGGATTTTATCAGTGTGGTAATCGTCCAGGGTGGCCATGAGGCTCACGGCCGCCTCGTCAGGCTCGTAATTGAAGAGGCTTTCCCGGCTGAGGCCCCCGATCATCACCAGGTCCCGGACTCCGGCCGCCTGGAAGAAGTCGGCCAAGGCCGTCAACTGGCCCAGCTTCAGCCAGGTGAATTTCTCGGCCAGTTCGGCCAGGCGGGGCGAGGCCTCGCCCTCAAAGGCGGCCACGGCCAGGGGCCGGCCCGATTCCCGGGCCTTTTCCGCCACCAGGAGAGGCAAATCCTTATTGCCGGCGATGAGGCCGATGGCGTATGTCCGCTCCGCCCGCGTCAAATCTTTCTTATTTCCCCTGGCGCCATGTCCGAACCTGACTTAACTCTTAACGTGTTTATTCAGCCAATCGTCTGAAAAGGCCCGGCTCCGCCGGCCTTTTCAGACGATTGAGGCTCATCAGCGCCAGACGCCCCGTTTCGAGGAGCGGTAAAAATCCAAGAGCGCCCGGACTTCCGGCACGGTCCCGTATCCGGCCTCGGCTTCGGCCAGCACCTCGCCCAGGGGGCGGCGGTTGCGGCAGATGATGTGAAAGGCGCTCTTCAGGGCGTCGATGGTGGCCTGGGGCATTCCCCGGCGCCTTAGGCCGATGGCGTTGGGGCCGGTGAGAACCAGGCGGCGGTTGTCGCCGGCCCCGCACATATAGGGCGGCATGTCCTTGGAGAGCCCGGAAAAGCCGCCTATGAAAGCGTGGGCGCCCACCCGGCAGAACTGGTGGATGCCCGTCAGGCCGCCGATGATGGCCCCTTCGCCGATGGTGATGTGACCGGCCAGGACCGCGTAACTGGACATGATGATCTCCGGCCCCAGATGACAGTCGTGGGCCACATGGACCGTGGCCATGAGGAGGCAGCCGTCGCCTATGACCGTGGCCCCGCCCCCGCCTATGGTGCCCCGGTGGATAGTGGACGATTCCCGTATGGTCACGTTTTCGCCGATGACCAGGCTGGTCCGTTCGCCCTTGTATTTCAAGTCCTGGGGATCGCCGCCCACCGAGGCGAAGGAGAATATCCGGCTGCCCCGGCCTATGGTGGTGTCCTTGTCGATGACGACATGGGGCCGGATCTCCACTTCCGGCCCGACGACCGTCCGGGGACCGATGACGGCATAGGCGCCCACTTCGGCGGTGGGATCGACGACGGCGGAAGAGTCAATGACGGCGGTGGGGTGTATGGACATGTCGTCTCTTTCTTAAGTTTTAAGGCGCGGCCGGAAGCCTTTGACTCGCCGGGAACACGGAAAAAATTCAGGCGGCCGGGCTTACGCGGCCCTAGGCGTCGGTCAGGACGGAGGTCAGTTCCGCTTCGGCCGCCTTGCGGCCGTCCACCTGGGCCCGGGCCGCCACTTTCCATATGCGGCTGCCGAAGCGCAGAAGGCGGACCTCGATATCCAGACGGTCGCCCGGCCTGACCGGCTGACGGAACTTGACCTTGTCGGCCGCGGCGAAAAAAGCCACCCGGCCGGCCAGGTCCGGCAAATCCAACCCGTCCGGTATGGCCTCCGGGTCATGGCGGCGGGACAGGGCTATGAAAACGGCGCCGACCTGGCACATGGACTCAATGATCATGACCCCCGGCAGAACCGGGAAATTCGGGAAATGGCCCTGAAATTGAGGTTCGTTATAGGTTATGTTCTTATAGGCGGCCATGGACCGCCACGGGTCCAGGGCCGTGACCCGGTCGATGAGCAGAAAGGGGTAGCGGTGGGGCATCAGTTCCAGTATGGCGTCGATGCCGAAGGACAGGGGTTCGGTCATGGGTTTTCCTTTTCCCCGGAGGAGAAAAACAAGGACTTCAATTCCTCCAGGGTGGCGCTCTTTTTCAAGGCCTGAAAAAATCTCCGCACCTTGGGCAGTTGAGTGCTCATGAGGGCCAGAGTCTGATATTGCTCCTCGTGGGGTTTCAAGGGCGAGCCGCTCCAGGCGCGGCGTCCGGCCGGCACCCGGCCGCTGCCCACCCCGGTCTGGGCGGTGAGGATGGCGTCGTCGCCTATGGTCACGCCCGGGCCCACGCCCACCTGGCCCAGCAGAAAAACCCGGTCCCCGAGGACGGCATGCCCGCCAAGCCCCGCCTGGGCCACCACCAGGCAATCGCGCCCCAGGCGGACATTGTGGCCGATCTGGGCCAGGTTGTCTATCTTGGTGCCCCGGCCGACGACCGTATCGGCCACCAGGCCCCGGTCCACGGCGGCCTGGGCCCCTATCTCCACGTCGTCCTCCAGCACCACGCCGCCTTGATGCTCGTTCTTGAAGTGGATCAGCCGGCCGTCCGGGGTCGGCAGCTGGCTGTAGCCGAAGCCGTCGTCGCCGATGACGGCCCCGGAGTGAATCTGGCAGCGGTCGCCCACCCGGACGCCCCAGCGCAGGACGGCCAGGGGATGGATGAGGCAGTCCTCGCCGACGACCACGCCGTCGTCCAGGAAAGCCCGGGGCCCTACCACGGTCCGGGCGCCCAGGCGCACCCCGCGGCCGATATGGGCGCCCTGGCCCAGAATAACCCCCGGCCCCAGGCTCACCGTGGCCCGATCCACAAAAAAAGCTTCGCCGGCCGCGGGTCCCGGCCTGATCTCCGCCCCGGCCAGGGCCAGGCACACGGAGAACAAGAGGCGCGGCTCGGCCGTGACCAGGGCCGGTAATTTAAGGGGCGAAGCCGCCAGGGCGGGGGGAAGGATTACCGCCGCCGCCCCGGCTTCCTCCGCCCGCTTAAGGTATGGCGCGGCCACGGCGAAGGTCAGGCAGCCGGGGCCGCTTTCCTCGGCCGCGCTCAGGGCGGTCACCCGCACCCCGCCATCGCCCGCCAGGGTGACGGCCGGGGCCTGATCCGGGGCGCCCAGGACGGCCAACTGGCGGCCCAGGGCGGCGGAAGCCTCGGCGGCCAGTTCGGCCAAGGGGCGCGGCCTGTTCAATACCAGCATCGGGGCTCCGCTTGCGCCGGCCGAAAACCGGGCGGCGTCCCTCCTCGCCGAGGGCCGGGCTTGGCGACGCGCCAGGGTTTCAAAGCGCGGCGCCCTGGTTGATAAAAAACCGGCCCACCGAAACCGGCGGGCCGCGGAATTAGATTCGCCAATGGCGCGGGGGCCAAGACGGCGGCCATCTTCGGGCCCCCGGCCGAAAAGGGGCCGGTTTACTTCTTCTTGTCAATGGCCTTGATGATTTCGGCCGTCATATCCATGGTCTCCAGGGCGAAAACCACCCCGGACCTCTGGGTCTCCAAAACCACCAGGTACCCGCGCGACTTGGCCAGTTCGCCCGCGGCCTGGACCACGCTGTCCATCAGGGGCTTCATCTTCTGCTCCTCGGCCTTGCGCATCTCCTCGTTATAGGCGGCCAACTGTTCCTGGTAGGCCATGACCTTGTTCTTAAGGTTTTCGTCCTTCTTGCGCAAGTCGTCATTGCTGGCCGAGCCGGAAGAAGCCAATTGGCGCAATTCCGTGCTGAGCTTCTTGATTTCATCCTCTTTTTTCTTCAATTCATCCTGGCGCTTCTTGAAGTCGGCCTCCAGGGCCTTCTTGACTTCCTTGCCCCGCTGGGAATCCGCAAAAACTTTCTGCAGGTCGAAGACGCCGATGCTTGACTGGGCCGGCTGGGCCGAAACCGGGCCTGAAAAGAGAAAAATAATGGCCGCGGCCGAGGCCAGGGCCAGAAACGGACGGGGTAAGGCTCTCATTTTTTTCTCTCCGCTTAGAAATTTCCCAAAGCGAATCCGAGCCCCAGGGGAGGCTCCTTCGAAAGGCTGATCAAGGTCGCCCTGAATCTTTCCGAATATTACCACATTTATCAGGTTTTGGCCAGATTTTTCCAGGTGGGGGAGGCCGTTAATCAGGGTTTTCTTACGGCGCTCCCCAGGTCATTAGCAGCTCCCACCCCAGGCGGGC
>JAITUX010000235.1 GCA_031286085.1 Candidatus Adiutrix sp.
GCGTGGGCGGTCATGGCCAGCACCGGGAGGCTCGGCCCGTATTTTTCCGGGTCGGCCCGTATTTCCCGGATAGCCGTCAGGCCGTCCATGACCGGCATCTGGATATCCATCAGCACCACGTCAAAATCGCCGCCGGCTATGGCCTCCAGGGCCTCCCGCCCGTTGGAGGCCGCGGCGGCGCTGTGCCCCCTTTTGGTCAGCAAGGTCACGGCCAGCCGCTGGTTGAGTTGGTTGTCGTCAACGACGAGTATTTTGCGCGGATTTTCCGTTTTAGTCAACTGGCCGGCGGCTTTCCCCAATTCGGCCGGGTTCGCGGCGACCGCCGGCGGCCGGCGGCCGCCGCTTCCGGCCAGGATGGTCCGGAGGCACTCGCCCAGGGCTTCGTGGTCCGCGGGCTTGTCCAGAAAGACGGCCCGAGGACCGTCTTCCCGGACAAGCCCGCCCGGGAGGCCGGACTCGTCCGAATGCAGGAAGATAACCGGGGTTCCCGGGCTGGCCTGGTTCAGGCGGGCCAGGAGTTCTTCCGGATTCGAGCCCGGCAGGGCTGAACCCATGAGAAAGACGTCCGGCTTCAGGTCGGGCCGGCTTTTCAGAAAATCCAGGATGGCCGCCTCCCGGTCGAAGGCCAGGGCTTCAAGGCCCCACCGGGCCAGGTAGCCTTTCAGGATGGTGCGGTTGACTTCGTTGCCGTCGGCCAGGACGGCCAGGCGCCCTTTTAGCTCTTCCTCGGTCAGGGGAGTTTCCTCGGGCTTTTCCTGGCCGGCCCCGGCGGCCGGGGGCAGATCGATGGCCACGGTGAACAGGCTGCCCCGGCCCGGCTCGGAAGCCACGGTTATGGTTCCGTCCATCAGTTCCACCAGCCGCTTGGCGACGGCCAGACCCAGGCCCGAGCCGCCGGTGGTCCGGGTCAGGGATGTGTCGGCCCGGGTGAAGGGGTCGAAGATGGATTTGAGGCGGTCGGCCTCGATGCCGATGCCGCTGTCCCGGACCAGGAACTCCAGGCGGCCGGTTTCCCCTTCGGCTTGGCGGATGGCGAGTTCCACGCCGCCGGCGGGGGTGAACTTGAAGGCGTTGTCAAGGAGAAAACACAAAACCTGCCTCAGCCTCAAGGCGTCACCCCAACGCCAGAGTTCGAGTTTCCCGTCCAGACGCCAGTTGAAGGCCAGGTTTTTTTCGCGGCCGGCGGAGGCGTAAACCCGGACCAGGCGGTCCAGGAACTCGCGGAGGTTGAACTTGCGGCTTTCAGTGACCACCAGGCCGTCTTCCAGCTTGGACAGTTCCAGGAGGTCGTTTATCTGTTCCAGGAGAACGGCGGCGGCCTTCTTGACTTCCGTGAGGTAGGCCCGCTGTTCGGGGTTCAGCTCGGTGAAGAGGGTCAGGTCGGTCAGGCCTATGACCGCGTTCAAGGGGGTTCTTATTTCGTGGCTGAGGTTGCTGAGGAAATGTTTTTTGGCTTGCTTGGCCATCGTGGCCCGGCGGGTGGCCACCGCCAGCCGGGATTCGGTCTTTTTCCGGCCCTCGGTTTCCCGCCGCAGCCGGCCCTCGGTCTCTTCCACCTCGCCTTCCAGGGCCTCGGTGGCCTTGTCCACTTCAAAGGTCAGGGGACTTAAGGCGAAGAACCACAGCCCCAGGAGAGCGATGGTGAAGAACAGGAGGAAGAGCCTGGTGGTCCTGGCCAGCTGTTCGGTCACCGGGGCGTAGAGTTCGGCCTCGTCCGCGGCGACGACCAGCAGCCATTCGGCCGACCCCACCCGGCTTAGGCCGCAGGCCAGGCCGTCTTGGCTCAAGGTCAGGGCCGGGCGGCCGTCGCCCCAGGCCTGGTCCGTCAGCCGCCGGATTTCCGGGGGCAGGCTCCAGTCGGGGCGGGGAGGGCGGCTCAAAACCAAGACGTCGCCCTGGGGCTCCCGGGCTATGATATAGATTTTGACGGGGAAGGCCAGCTCGTGGCCCTGTTCGGTCAGCCGGGTCAGGGAGTCCGTATCCAGGGAGAACACATCCAGCCCCAGCCTTTCCCCTCGCCGGCCCATGATGGGACAGGACAAGAGGAGCAGCGGGGGGGCGCCTTCCCCCCCGGGCAAGAGGCTTATGAGGGGGCGGGTCTGGTCCTTGTCCTTGGGGAGGGGCGGGCTGGCGGGCGCGGCCCGCCCCAGGGTGAAAAGCGGCCGGCCGCCGCGGTCGAAGCGGGTCAGGCCCAGGAGGTCGGGCTCCAGGCCGCCCGGGCCGCCGAAGGTTTCTTCGCCCTCCCGGGCCAGGGATTCGCGGCTCAGGCGTCCGGCGTAATAATCCTCCAGGCGCCGGCCGCCGGACTGGGAATAGTGGCCGGCGGACGTGGTCGTCAGTCTGAGCCATTCGGCGATGATGGCGGCCTGGTGGCCGGCCTCGTTCCGGAGGTTGTCCAGGGCCGCGTCCCGTATCCGCCAGTAAAAATTGTATGCCGCGCTCCCGAAGGCCACCAGGCTGATGGCGATGCTGGCCAGGACGAAGTAGGCCATGATGGTGGTTTTCAGTTTCTTGGGCGCGCGCGTAGCCATGATCCTCCAATGGCCCGGATTATACTGCACTTCCGGGCTGGCTTCAAGCCGGGTCCGGCCCCTTGGCGCGGGGGCCGCGGCCCGCCCGCCGGGGGCCTTCCGGCAAAGGTCTTGGTTAAAGGGGCGGAAGTGTGCTATGATTATAAAGATATTTGTCCGGCCGGCTTATTGCCCGAGCCAAGGCCGCTTTTGTCCGACTGGTGGGGAATTATGCGGAAAAGGTTGCTCCTGGCCGTCCTGGCGGCGGTTCTCTGTCTGGGTTCCGGCCTGGCCCTGGGCCAGATGGGCGAGGGGGCCGTCTTGCCTGGCGCCGCCCCCCCGGGGCCGGACCTGGAAAAGGACATCCTGCACCTCAACACCATCGGGGCCTTCAGCGCCGGTTTCGTTCTGCAGGCCTACGGCTACATCGGGGTGCTGGCCGACGTCTTAAGCAAGCAGGTCTATCCCCCGGACCTGGTCCGGACCATGCTCGGCGAGACCATCACCTACATGCGCAACATCAACGCCCATCTTTTGAAATACAATACCGGCCCGCCCATCGCCCCGGGCGACCTGGAATTCATAGCCGCCATCACGGAAATCATAAATTATCTCATCGCCGAGGCCGAGGCCCTGTCCGCCTTCACCGAGACCAAAAGCGACAGCGAGTTGAGGCGTTACGACGAGGCCCGCAACAACGCCTGGAAGACCATCAGGAAGACGTTCAAGGTCAAATGAACCATAAGACGGCACGGCTTCGGAGGCCACATAAACGATGGGCGGGACCAGCGGCCGCCTTACGGCTCGCGGCGCGGGCGGCGCGGAGGCCATGACCAAACCCCTTATCCTGGTGGTGGAAGGCGACCCGGTCATCGGCTGCGTTCTGGCCGGCGCCTTGAACCGGGCCGGCTTTGACGCGGAGATCTTCCAGGACGCCGCCCTGGCGTTGGAGTCTTTAAGCCGCCTTTCGCCGGACATGGCCGTGGTGGACTGGGCCGGGCCGGATTGCGACGGCCTGGGCCTGGTTGACAGCCTGAAGGCCAAGACCCGGAATCTTATGACCATCCTCTTCACCGGCCGCGGCGAATACGAAGCGGCGGAGCAGGCCCGCTTGAGCGGGCGGGTGGATGTGGTGCTGCCCAAGCCCTTCAACCTGGCCGAGTTCCTGAATACGGTCTCCGCCTGCGTCAACAGCCGGTCCTGGTCCCCGCCGCCGGCCGGCGAAGACGCCGGGGGCGGCGTCCTGACCGGCTGGCTGGCCCTGGACGGGCGGGAGGCCTATTTTGAACATATCCTGGACAGCCTCATCGACGCGGTGATGATGGTCGATCGCCTGGGCCGGATCATCTATTTCAACAGCGGGGCCCGGCGCATGTTCTCTTTCCGGGACCAGAGCGTCGGCCGCCTGACGCTGGAAGATATCTGCCCGGCCGACAACCCGCTGTCCGACCTGGTCGCCCACTTCTTCGGCCCCCATCCCCCGGTTTCGGAACAGAGCGTAGGTTATTTCCTGAAGACCGGCGGGACCAGGTTTTACACCATGTTTTCAGCTTCGCTCTTTCAGGCCGGCAACCACGGTTCGGCCGTGCTCCTGGTGGTCAAGGATTTAAGCGCCAGTCCCGTACTCTTCGAGCGGACCGCGGCCGAGACCCGCCAGTTGGAAAGGCTGGCCTTGACCGATCCCCTGACCGGCCTCTACAACCGCCGTTACTTCGACCAGAAGCTGGCCGAAGAGTTCCGGCGGATGGAGAGGTACGGTTCGCCCTTCACCCTCTTGATGATGGATTTTGACCACTTCAAGCAGGTCAACGACCGTTTCGGCCACCTGGTGGGCGATGAGGTGTTGCGGCAGGGGGCGGAGATCTTCGGCCGGACCTTAAGGGAGGTTGACACCCTGTTCCGCTGGGGAGGCGAGGAATACATGGTGCTTCTGCCGGAGACGGGCGGGGAAGGGGGGCTGGCCGTGGCCCGGCGTCTCCACCGGCTCATCGACGACCAGGGACAGTGGGAAAAACTGGCCTCGGGCCTTAGGGTGCAGGTGAGCATGGGGCTGGTCAGCCTGCCTTGGGTCAAAGGCCGGCCGGCCTCGCTCAACGACGTATTGGCGACCTTGGACCGGGCTCTCTACCAGGCCAAGAAGAACGGCCGCAACCGCATAGTCCGCTATCGGGACGACCAGGACAGCCTGGTTGAGGCTTGAAAAGTAGGGAGTGGAAAGGCTTGGCGGGGTCCGCCTCCCAAGGGGGGCGGGGTCTTTCCCGGGCCGGTGTCGGGGCGTGGCGCAGCCTGGCAGCGCAACTGCTTTGGGAGCAGTGGGTCGGAGGTTCAAATCCTCTCGCCCCGACCAAATTTATTTAGTAAAATTAAATATTTGAGGCTTGGAAGCGCCTGGCTTTTCAGTTGGCCGCGGTTTGGCTGAAGCAAGGGTAATCCAAGGCTGAAGTCAACGGCCAGATGAAACTCCATCTCGGCGGGCTTGATGAATATGAGCGGCAGGAAGATGAAAACTCTCCCAGAGGCCTCATGCTCCACGACGAAAGCAGCCGCCGAACAGGTTGAACTTTTTAATGGGAATAGGGTACAGCCATGCGTAGAACCAAG
>JAITUX010000236.1 GCA_031286085.1 Candidatus Adiutrix sp.
CGAGGTTACGGGGTGAACATGAAAGTCGTCTTTCCGGCGCCGGGCCGGACCAGGGCCGCGCCGTGGCGAATCGGCCAGGCCGCCGATAAATTTTTCAATCAACTCAACATATTAAACCAGCGGGCCCGGCGGCCGGTATTGACCGGAAGACGCCTTAGACATTATAATGGCTCACGCAAAGTCGAGGGGCGCCAAAACCATAGGCCCCCGGCAATGGATATTTGACTTTCAGGAGGTGGCCCCATGACGCCGAGAGAGGCCCACATAATCGGCCGAAAAATCCGCATCGCCGTGGCGGGTTGCGGGCGGGTCTCCCAAAACCATTTCGCGGCCATCGCCCAACATGCCGAAGACCTTGAGCTGGCGGCGGTTTGCGATGTGGACGACGACGTACGGTGCCAGCACACGGCCGAACACAAGGTTCCGGGCTACCGCCTCTATGAAGACCTTTTGCGCGAGAGCGGCTGCGACCTGGTCTCCCTGTGCACCCCTTCCGGCCTGCACTCCCAGCAGGCCATCCTGGGGGCGAGATACGGCAAGCACGTCATGACCGAAAAACCCATGGCCACGCGCTGGCAGGACGGCCTGGACATGGTCCGGGCCTGCGACGACGCCGGAGTGCGCCTGTTCGTCATCAAGCAGAACCGGCGCAACTCCACCCTGCAGCTGCTCAAGCGGGCGATCACGGAAAAACGCTTCGGCAAGATCTACATGGTCCACTTGAACGTGTTCTGGCAGCGTCCGCAGGAATACTACGACTCCGCCCCCTGGCGCGGCACCTGGGAAATGGACGGCGGGGCCTTCATGAACCAGGCCAGCCACTATGTGGATCTCCTGGACTGGCTCATCGGCCCCATCGCCGACGTGCAGGCCATGACCGCCACCCAGGCCCGGGACATAGAGGTGGAGGATTCCGGCGTGCTCAACGTGCGCTGGCGCAACGGGGCGCTGGGCTCCATGGCCGTGACCATGCTCACCTATCCCAAAAACCTTGAAGGCTCCATCACCATTCTGGGGGAAAAGGGCACGGTCCGGGTGGGCGGCGTGGCCGTGAACGACATCCAGATCTGGGATTTCGCCGAACCCAAGGATTACGACGCCCGCATCCGGGAAGCCGGCTATGAAACCACCTCCGTCTATGGCTTCGGGCATCCCCTTTACTTCAAGAACGTCATCGACGTCCTGCGGGGCCGGGCGGAGCCGGAAACCGACGGCCGGGAAGGCCTGAAATCCCTGGAAGTGCTCATCGCCGCCTATGTTTCGGCCCGGGACGGGCGCACCATGTCCCTGCCCCTCCAATACTAAAGCGCGAGGGAGACCCCGTGCGGCGCAATGTTGAAACGTGCCGAAAGGCCGCGCGATGAAAGAAAAATTCTTCGTCCATCCTTCGTCCTTTGTGGATGAGGAGGTGAGCATAGGGGACGGCGCGAAAATCTGGCACTTCTGCCACATCATGCCCAAAACCGTGATCGGCGCGGATTGCAACATCGGGCAGAACGTGGTGATAGGCCCGGAGGTCGTCGTCGGCCGGGGCTGCAAGATTCAAAACAACGTCAGCATCTACAAGGGCGTGACCCTGGAGGACGAGGTCTTTTGCGGGCCTTCCATGGTCTTCACCAATGTATTCAATCCCCGCGCCGCCATCCGGCGCATGGCGGAAGCCAGGCCGACCCTGGTCAGGCGCGGCGCCAGCCTGGGCGCCAACTGCACCGTAATCTGCGGCGTGACCATAGGCCGCTTCGCCTTGGTGGGGGCCGGTGCCCTGGTGGCCAAGGATGTGCCGGACCACGCCTTGGTCTATGGGAATCCGGCCGGGCTGCGGGGCTGGGTGTGCGCCTGCGGGGAGAAACTGGGGCCGGACCTGCGTTGCCCCGCCTGCGCCGACGGGTATGAAAACTGCGAAACGGGGCTCCGGAAACGCGGCCCGGCCGGCCGGGCCGCCGGAGACGGCTCATGAATATCCTTCTCCTGGGTTCCGGGGGCCGGCTGGGCCGGGGGCGTGGCGCCAGCCTTTCCGACCTGGGCCGGCTCCACGCCCCCGGGCGTGAACAGGCCGATTTAACCAAACCGGACCGGCTGGAAAAGCTGATCCGCCGGCTCAGCCCCGGCGTCATCGTCAACGCCGCGGCCTACACCGCGGTGGATCAGGCGGAGACGGAACCCCGGCTGGCCGAGACGATCAACGCCGAAGCCCCGGCCCGCCTGGCCCGCCTGGCCCGGGAACTGTCCGCCTGGCTCATCCACTATTCCACGGACTACGTCTATGACGGCGGGAAGGACGGCTGGTATGCCGAGGAAGACCCGGCCGCGCCATTAAGCGTTTACGGCCGCAGCAAGCTCGCGGGCGACGAGGCCGTAGCCGCCTCCGGCTGCCGCCACCTGATTTTCCGCGTCAGCTGGCTCTTTTCCGCCCGGGGCCGCAGTTTTCCCCGCTCCATACTGGAACTGGCCCGCGGGAAGGAGAGTTTCTCCGTGACCGACGACCAGTTCGGCGCGCCCACCGGCGTGGAACTCCTTTCCAACGTCACGGCCCTGGCCTTGAACCGGGTTCTGGCCGGAGGTCCGGATCTTTCGGGGCTCTACCACCTGGCCGCCGCCGGGGAGACCAACTGGCACGGCTTCGCGGTCCACCTGGTCGCCCAGGCCCGCCGGTTGGGCTGGGACCTCATGGCCCGGCCGGAAAACATAAGCCCCGCCCCGGCGGCGGCGAACGCGCGGCCGGCCCGGCGGCCGGCCAACTCCCGCCTCTCCACCGCCAAGCTCGCCAGGGTCTTCGGCCTTGAGCCCGCCCCCTGGACCTATTACGCGGACCGCCTCCTAAGGCTCTGGACCGGGTTCCGGAATACTCCGGCGGGCGACGCCGCCGATTTGCTCCGGCCATGACCTTGTGATATATATAGGTAATTTTAAAGCGGCGGGATGACCATGCTTGATTATTTGAAAGACTTCCGGGCCGCCCTGGGCTTTCTGAGCCTGATTCCGGTCGGCCGGAGCGCGGCGCCCACCCCGGAACAGCTCGGCCGTCTGCCCGCCTTCTATCCCCTGGTCGGGCTGGTCTTCGGGCTGCCCCTGGGTTTCCTGGGGCTTTCGGCCGGGAAAATCCTGCCCCCGGACCTCACCGCCCTGACCCTGGTCCTTTTTTTGATCGCGATCAACCGGGGCTTTCACCTGGACGGCCTGGCCGATACCGCCGACGCCCTTTTTTCCCACCAGTCCCGGGCCGAAAAGCTGGCCATCATGAAAGACAGCCGCCAGGGCACCTTCGGCGTCCTGGCCATAACGCTTTCCGTCATAATCAAAATCCACCTGCTGACCAACCTGGTCCCGGCCGCCCCCTGGCTCCCCTTCCTCTGGCCGGCCTGGGGCCGCCTGGGCGCCTCGGCGGTGGCCGGGCTCAGCCGCTACGTGGGGGAGGAAACCGGCCTGGGCCGCTTCATGGTGGAGAAATCCGGCCCCCGGGAACTGGGCCTGGCCGCCCTGTTCACCTTCGCCCCCAGCCTCTTCGGCGGCCCGCCGGCTCTTCTGACCGCCGCCGCGGCCCTGCTCTTCGGCCTGGCCCTGGTTCCGGCCTGGCACCGGGCCTTGGGCGGCGTCACCGGCGACATCCTGGGCGCGAGCGTGGAATTGACCGAAATTTTCGCCCTGCTGTTTTTTTATTTCATACGCCTGGCCTGAACGATTGCCCGTTGGCGCTTGTCAGGCCGGCAAGCGCCAAAACAAACCGCCCATCCGCTAGGGGAAGGAGCCACATGGCCAACCTCGTCAGCCTCGGCCCGGACGGCGCCTTCGTCACCCCGGAGCGCCCCGTCATTCCCATAATCATCGGCGACGGCATAGGCCCGGAGTTGTGGCGGGCCGCCCGCCCCGTCCTGGACGCCGCCGTGGCCAAAAGCGGCCACGCCCCCATCGACTGGCTGGAAACCCCGGCCGGGCGGAAGGCCCTGGAAGAGACCGGGGAATACCTGCCCGCCTCCACCCTGGAAACCTTGAAGGAACACCGGATAAGCCTCAAGGGCCCCCTGGCCACCCCCGTGGGCGGCGGCCTGAGGAGCCTCAACGTGGCCATCAGGAAGGAACTGGACCTCTACGCCTGCATCCGGCCGGTCCGCTGGTTCCCCGGCGGCCCCAGCCCGGTCCGGCGCCCGGAAAAAGTGGATATGGTTATTTTCCGGGAAAACACCGAAGACGTTTACGCCGGCCTGGAATGGCCGGCCGGGAGCCCGGAGGCCGAAGAGTTGAGCCGCTTCGCCGCCGAACGCCTGGGGGCCGCCATAAGGCCCCATAGCGCCCTGGGCCTCAAGCCCATGAGCGAATTCGGCTCCAAGCGCCTCATCCGGATGGCCCTCAAATGGGCTCTGGACCGAAAGGCCCCCAACCTGACCCTGGTCCACAAGGGCAACATAATGAAATTCACCGAGGGCGCCTTCCGCGCCTGGGGCTATGAACTGGCCCGGGAGGAATTCGGAGCCCTGACCGTGCCGGAGTCCGAGGCCCAGGACGGCGACGGCCGCCTGGTCATCAAGGACCGCATCGCCGACAACATGTTCCTGCAGACCCTCCTCCGGCCCGACGAATACTCGGTGCTGGCCCTGCCCAACCTGAACGGCGATTATCTCTCCGACGCCCTGGCCGCCCAGATAGGCGGCCTGGGCCTGGCCCCGGGGGCCAACGTGGGCGACGGCCTGGCCGTCTTCGAGGCCACCCACGGCACGGCCCCCAAATACGTCGGCCAGGACAAGGTCAACCCAGGCTCCCTCATCCTCTCCGGGGCCATGATGCTGGAATTCATGGGCTGGACCGAGGCCGCCGAAAAAGTGCGGGCGGCCGTGGCCCGGACCATAGCCGCCGGCCTCGTCACCTACGATCTGGCCAGGCAGATGACCGGCGTAACCCCCCTCACCACCTCGGCCTTCGGCCGGGCGGCGGCCGAAAACCTGACCTGACGGGAAAGAACCATGAACCTGGCGCAAAAAATAATCAAGGCGCATTTGGTGGCCGGGGAGATGCTGCCCGGCCGGGAGATAGGCCTGGCCGTGGACCAGACCCTGGTCCACGACGCCACCGGCCAGATGGCCCTTCTGCAGTTCGAGGCCCTGGGCTTCCCCAGGGTCAAGACCCGCCGTTCCCTCATATACACCGATCACAACACTCTCCAGGCGGGCTTTGAGAACGCCGACGACCACGCCTTTCTGGCCTCGGCGGCCTTGAAGTTCGGGCTCCATTACTCCAAGGCCGGCGGCGGCATCTGCCACCAGGTCAACCTGGAGCGTTTCGCCGTGCCCGGAGAGGTTCTCCTGGGGGCCGACAGCCACACCACCACCGGCGGCGCGATGGGGGAACTGGCCATCGGGGCCGGCGGGCTGGACGTGGCCGCGGCCATGGGCGGGCGGCCGTTTTTTCTGCCCATGCCGGAGGTTATGCGCGTGGAACTGACCGGCGGGCTGCCGCCCTGGAGCACGGCCAAGGATGTGGCCCTGGAAATTTTAAGGCGCCTGACCGTCTCCGGGGGCCGGGGGCGAATCCTGGAGTTCACCGGTCCGGGCCTGGCCGGCCTTTCCGTGCCGGAGCGGGCCACCATAGCCAACATGAGCATAGAGACCGGCGCCATAACCGCCGTCTTCCCGGCCGACGAAAACACCAGGGCCTTCCTGGCACGCCAGGGCCGGGCCGGTGATTTCAAGCCCCTGGCCGCCGACCCGGAGGCCGGCTACGAGGCCGGGCTGACGATAGACCTTTCGGCGCTGGTCCCCCTGGCCGCCGCCCCCCATTCCCCGGACCAGGTCCGGGAAGTGGCGGAACTGGCCGGCCTCAAGGCGGACCAGATAGCCATCGGCTCCTGCACCAACGCCTCCTACGAAGACCTCATGGCCGTGGCCTCCATTCTGAGGGGCCGCCGCCTGCCGCCCCACCTCAGCCTGGTCGTGGCCCCCGGCTCCCGCCAGGTCTTGCGGGAACTGGCCGACCGCGGCGCCCTGGCCGACCTCATAGCCGCCGGCGCCCGGATAATGGAAACGGCCTGCGGCTTCTGCAACGGCGTCGGCCAGGCCCCGCGGACCGGCGGCGTAAGCCTGCGCACCTCCAACCGCAACTTTCCCGGCCGCAGCGGCACGGCCGACGCCAACCTCTACCTGGTCAGCCCCCAGACGGCCGCCGTCAGCGCCCTGACCGGTTTTCTGACCGACCCCCGGACTTTCTGGCCGGCCCCCATCATCCGCCCGCCCGAACGCTTCATTCTGGATGATTCGCTCATCATCCCCCCGGCCCCGGCGGAAGAGGCGGCCGCGGCGGTCATAGAACGCGGGCCCAATATAGCGCCCCTGCCCCGTTTCGAGGCCCTGCCCGACGCCCTGGAAGGCGAAGTCATGCTGGCCCTGGGCCATAACGTCACCACCGACGACATCCTGCCGGCCGGCGCCCATATCCTGGCCCTCCGGGCCAATATCCCGGCCATTTCCCGCTTCATCTTCTCCAATATCGACCCCGGCTTCGCCGAAAGGCTGAAAAAAGCGGGCCTGGGCTTCGTGGTGGGCGGCCAAAACTACGGCCAGGGCTCCAGCCGGGAACATGCCGCCCTGGCCCCCCGTTACCTGGGGCTCCGGGCCGTCATCGCCGAGAGTTTCGCCCGCATCCACAAGGCCAACCTGGTCAATTTCGGCATCCTGCCCCTGGAACTGGCCGACCCCGGCGACCGCGAAGGGCTGGCCCAAGGCCACCGCCTGGCCCTGGACGGCCTTAACCTCCTTAAGGCCGGCAGCCGCCTGACCTTAAAAAATTTGACCACCGGCCGGGATTTTACGCTAAAATTAGAGGTGTCCGAACGTCAGGCCGAAATGCTCAAAGCCGGCGGGCTTCTGGCCCAGGCCGCCGGCCCGGGGCCGTCCGCCTAAGGATAGCGAAACTTAAGAAAAGGATTGCCTTATGACTTGCGCCTTCATCTTCCCCGGCCAGGGCGGACAGTTCATCGGCCAGGCCCGAAGCTGGCTGGACCGGGAACCGGCCTTGGGCGAAATTCTATCCCTGGCCGAGGAAATCTCCGGCCGGCCCATCACCCGGCTCTGCCTGGAAGGCCCCCTGGAAGAACTTTCCCAAACCGCCAACCTCCAGCCGGCCGTGGTGGCGGTCAGCCTTATGGGCCACCGGCTCATGAAGGCCGCCGGGCTTGAACCCGACTTCGTCTGCGGCCATTCCCTGGGCGAATTCAGCGCCCTGTGCGCGGCCGGGGTTTTCGACGAGCGGACCGCCCTGGCCCTGGTCAGCCGGCGGGGAGCCATCATGGAGGATATGGCCGCGAAAAATCCGGGCGCCATGACGGCCGTCCTGGGCCTTTCGCCGGAAGACCTGGCCGCCGTGTGCGAACTGGCCCGCAACGAGGGCCCGGTGGTCATGGCCAATTTCAACACCCCGGACCAGATCGTCATTTCCGGCGACTTAAGGGCCGTCGCGGCGGCCGGCAAATACGCCAAGATGAAAAAAGGCAAGGTCCTGCCCCTGCCCCTTTCCGGGGCCTTCCACAGCCCGCTGATGGCCCCCGCCGCTGATAAATTCGCGGCCGAACTGGAGAAAACGGATTTCAAGACGCCGGTCTGCCAGGTGGTCCCCAACAGCACCGCCCGGCCTACGGCCGACCCGGCCGAAATCAAGGCCCGCCTCATGACCCAGATGACCTCGCCCGTCCTCTGGACCCAGACGGTCCAAGCCCTGGCGGAAGCCGGCGTCACGGAATTCATCGAGGCCTGGCCCAAGCCCTATCTGACCAGCCTGGTCAAAAAATGCCTGCCCCGGGCCTCGGCCGCCCGGACGGAAGCCTTCGCCTGAGACCCGGCGTGAGGCCGGCGGGGCGCGGCCTAAGATGTAGGTAGGGCCGGCGGCCCCCTCAGGCAAGTGACGGTGAGGCCATGGAGATTCTCTGGGCGCCTTGGCGTATGAGCTATATCACCGGGGAACGGGAGAAGGGCTGTTTTCTGTGTCTGCCTCCCGACCACCTGGGGCCTGACCGCGATCGCCTGGTCCTGTTCAGCGACCGACAGGTTCTGGTGATGCTGAACCTTTACCCTTACAACAACGGGCATCTGCTCATCTCCCCCCGACGGCACATCCCAAACCTCGCCGCCGCCTCGGAAACCGAACGCCTGGCCCTTATGAACCAGGCGGCCCGGGCCACCGGCATCCTGGAGCGCATCGTCAAGCCCCAGGGCTTCAACATCGGCATCAACCAGGGCCGGGTTTCCGGCGGCAGCGTCGAAGATCACCTCCATGTCCACGTCACCCCCCGTTACCTGGGCGACAGCAATTACATGACCGTCATAGGCCAAGCCAGGGTCATCTCGGAGCACATTCTGGCCACCTACGACAAACTGGTGGCGGCTTTCAATGAATGACGACCGGTTCACCCCGGCCATGCGCCAATACATGGAGTTGAAGACCCGCTATCCCGGCGCGGTCATCTTCTTCCAGATGGGCGACTTTTACGAAATGTTCTACGAGGAAGCCGAAAAAGTCGCGCCCATCCTGGAAATAACCCTGACCAGCCGCAACCGGAAAGGCGAAGATCCCATTCCCATGTGCGGGGTGCCGGTAAGCGCCGGCCTGGCCTACGCCAACCGCCTGACCGAGGCCGGGTACCGCGTGGTGGTGGCCAACCAGGTGGGGGACCCTTCGAAAACAAAGGGCCTGTTGCCCCGGGCCGTCTGGCAGGTGGGCACCCCGGGGCTGCCCCTGACCGCCGAGGGCACGGAACCAGGCGAGGCCCACTACCTGTCCGCCGTGCGGCTGGAAGCCGGCCGCCTGGGCCTGGCGGCCCTGGAAGTCTCCACCGGGGAACTGGTGCTGGGCACCTTCGAGGATTGGGAAAACCTCCGGGCCGAGTTCTCGGCCTTAAACCCCCGCGAGTGTCTCCTGCCGGAAGATTCGCCGCCGGAGTTCCTGGAAATCCTGAAGCAGGAACACATCTTCCCCACTTTCCGGCCGGCCCGGCCCCCGGCCGAAGGCCTCGGGGAGCTGGAGGCCATTTTCGGCGCCGCCGTGCTGACGGCCTGGGAACTGGATAAATGGCCGGAAGCGGCCGGGGCGGCCGGGGCGGTCCTGGCCTACGCCCGGGAATGCGGCCAGGGCGAATTCAAGCACCTGGCCCCGCCGCGCCTGTTGTGGAGCCAACCCCACCTGGTGCTGGATGAAACCGCCCTGGCCAACCTGGAAATTCTAAAGACCCTGCGCCACGGGGAACTCTCTGGTTCACTCCTGGGCCTCATGGATTTGACGGAGACGGCCATGGGCGCCCGCCTACTGCGCCAGTGGCTGGCCAGGCCCCTGCGCGACCCGGCGGCCATCTCGGCCCGCCACGGCGCGGTGGAGGAACTCCTGCGCCACGGCCTGGCCCGCGCCTCGCTCACGGCCATACTCAAGAAATCGGGCGACCTGGAAAGAGCCCTTAGCCGCACCCTTCTGGGGCGGGGCGGCCCCCGCGAACTGGCCCTTCTGCGCGACACCCTGAGCCTGGGGCCGGAACTGCGCGGCCTCCTGGCCAGCCTTAACGCCGCCCGCCTGGCCGGCCTGGGGGACAGGCTGCCCTCTTTCGAGCCCTTGACCGAAATCCTCCAGAGCCGCCTGACGGACAACCCGCCCTTCAATCTCAAGGACGGCGGGGTCATCAAGCGCGGCGTCTCGGCCGAGCTGGACGAGCTTCTGGATTTGGAAAAAGGCGGCCGCAGCGGCATCGCCGCCCTGGAGGCCCGGGAGCGGCAGCGCACCGGCATCAATTCCCTCAAGGTCGGCTTCAACCGCGTCTTCGGCTACTACCTGGAAGTGACCAAGGCCAACCTGTCCCTGGCCCCGGCCGACTGGATCCGCAAGCAGACCATCACCGGCGGGGAACGCTTCCTGACCCCGGAACTCAAAGAGTGGGAGGAAAAAATCGCCAGCGCCGGCGAAAAACGCCTGGCCCTGGAAGAACGGCTGTTTGAAGAACTGAAAGAGCTGGTCGCGGCCTGGGCCGGCCCCATCAAGGAGGCCGCCGCCATACTGGCCGAACTGGACGTCCTGACGGCCTTCGCCGCCGGGGCGGAAAAATACGGCTGGATACGGCCGGAACTGACCGAGGAGGATGTCATCGACATATCCGGCGGCCGCCACCCGGTGGTGGAAGCCCTGATGCCTCCGGGCCAGAGCTTCGTGGCCAACGACGTGCGCCTGAATGCCCGCGAAAAGATTTTGGTCATCACCGGCCCCAACATGGCCGGGAAATCCACGGTCCTGCGCCAGACCGCCCTCATCGTCCTCATGAACCAGGCCGGCAGTTTCGTGCCGGCCGCCGCGGCCCGCCTCTCCATCCGCGACCGCATATTCACCAGGGTCGGCGCGGCCGACGACCTGGCCCGGGGCCGTTCGACTTTCATGGTGGAGATGAGCGAGACCGCCCGCATCCTGGCCCTGGCCACCCCCAGAAGCCTGGTGGTGCTGGACGAGGTCGGCCGGGGCACTTCCACCTACGACGGCCTGGCCCTGGCCTGGGCCATCGCCGAGCATCTCCACGACCTGGACGGCCGGGGCGTGCCCACTCTCTTCGCCACGCATTACCACGAACTTATCAAGCTGGCCGAAACCAAAAGCCGGGTGCGCAATTTCAACGTCTCGGTCAAAAAAACCGGCGCCCGCATCACCTTCATGCGCGAACTCAAGCCCGGCGGCGTCAGCCGCAGCTACGGCCTGACCGTGGCCGCCCTGGCGGGCCTGCCGCCCAAAGTGCTGGACCGGGCCAAGGACGTGCTGGCCGACCTGTCCGAGGGCCACGATTTGGTGGTGCGCCCGGCTATCCGGCAACTGAGCCTCTTCGACCTAGGCGAACCGCCGGCCCCCGCCCGCCCCGAACCGCCGGCCCTGGTGCGCCGCCTGGCCGCCCTGGCCCCGGAAACCCTGACCCCCCTGGCCGCCCTTAATCTGCTGAACGAGCTGAACCGGGAAGCCCAAAGCTTTCTGGCCGAAGCCGGGGAGGACCAGGAACCATGACTCCGGCCGACGCCCGGCCCGGCCCGGCCGCCCCGGGTATTTGGCGGCGGGCGGCCCTGGCCGCGGCCGCGGCGCTCTGGCTCCTGGCCGGCCTCATGTGCGGCCAGGTTCGGGCCGAAGGCGAACTGGCCCGGGCCAACAAGAACCGCGAGGCCTTTCTGGCCGATACCGAGCGCCTCAAAACCCGGGGCCACTGGCTGGAACTGATCAAGGAATACGAAAAGGCGGCCCTGGCC
>JAITUX010000251.1 GCA_031286085.1 Candidatus Adiutrix sp.
GGCTTTCACCAGGGGGTCATAAACCAGGACCTCCATACCGAAACCCTTGGCCAGGGCGGCCACCCGCCGGCCCACGGCCCCGAAACCGATGAGGGCCAGGGTTTTGCCGCCCAGTTCGGAACCGCTGAAGCGGTTCTTTTCCCAGCGACCGGCCTGAAGGGCGGCGTGAGCCGGCATGAGGCGGCGGACCAAGGCCGAGAGGTGGCCCATGACCAGCTCGGCCACGGCGCCCGCGTTCTGTCCGGGCGTGATCAGCACGGCTATGCCCCTGGCCCGGGCCGCCGCCACATCTATGGTGTCCACCCCGGCTCCGGCCCGGCCCACCACCTTAAGGCGGCCGGCCGCGGCCAAAAGTTCGGCGGTGACCCGGACGGCGCTGCGCACCACCAGGCCCTCGCATCCGGCCACGGCGGCCCGGAGTTCCTCCGGCCCCAGGCCGGGGCGGATTTCGACCTCGAAACCGGCTTCCCGGAACATTTCCGGGCAGATGGAATCAATCTTTTCACAAATCAGTATTTTGGTCACGCGGCCCTCCTGGATATGGTCATCCCCGGGTGCGCTGAAATTCGCGCATGAATTCAACCAGCTTATTGACGTCGTCCTGAGTCACGGCATTATAGAGGGAGGCTCTTAAGCCGCCCACGCTGCGGTGCCCGCCCAAGCCCTCCAAGCCGGCGGCCTGGGCCTCCTTCTTGAAGCGGTCGTTCAATTCCTGGTCGGGCAGAAGAAAGGTGACGTTCATGTGGGAGCGGCTGTCCGGCCGGGCCGTCCCCCGGTAGAAGCCGCCGCTCTGGTCGATGAGCCGGTAGAGGGTTTCCGCCTTGATCCGATTGATCTCCGCCATGGCCTCCAGGCCGCCGATGGTGTTCTTCAGCCATTTGAAGGTGAGCCCGGAGATGTAGATTGACCACACCGGCGGAGTGTTATACATGCTTTCGTTCTTGATGAGGACGGGGTAGCTGAGCATGCTGGGCACGTCCGGGCGGGCGCGGTCGGCCAGTTCCCGCTTGACGGCCGTCACCGTCACCCCGGCCGGACCCATGTTCTTCTGGGCTCCGGCATAGATGAGGCCGAACCGGTCCGCTTCCAGAGGCCGGGAGAGGAATTCCGAGGACATGTCGGCCATCAGGGGGGCCGGGGTCTTGGGGTATTGTTTCCACTGGGTGCCCCGGACCGTGTTGTTGGCGGTAAGGTGGACGTATTGGGCCTCGGAATCGAAATCGAAGGCCTCCGGGATATGGGTGAAGTCGTCGGGCTCGGAAGTGGCGGCCAGGCGGGGGTTGGCCCCGCAGATTTTGGCCTCCTTGTAGGCCTTGGTGGACCACAGCCCGGTGTTTATATAGTCGCAGCGGCCGGCGGGGCCGGCGAAATTGAGGGCGATCATGGTGAACTGAAGGCTGGCGCCGCCCTGGCAGAAAATAACCGCCCACTCCTGGCCCAGGCCCATAAGGGACCGCAGATCGGCCTCGGCTTCCTCGACCATGGCGATGACGGCCTTGGCCCGGTGACTGTTTTCCATGACGGACATGCCGGTGCCCCGCCAGTTTAGCATGTCCCGGGCGGCTTCCTCCAGTACCGGCACTGGCAGAGCCCCGGGGCCGGGGTTGAAATTGGCCACTCTCATACTTTGGGATTTCCTCCGGAAGCGTCCCTCGGGACGCCTGTTTTTCAGTCAAGCCCTTAGGCTTGATCCAACTTTTTACTATAAAGCGAGCGGCGCGGCGCGTCAAGGCTTTATAACGGTTTACGGCCGGCCGGAATCTTGAAGCCTCACTGGGCGCCCGCTTCGGCCACCCGGCCGCGCACGGTCAGGCTGGCCTGGGCGGCCTCGGGGTCGTTGGTCGTGAGCCAGACCGCCCGGAGAATATCCCGGCCCGCCCACTCCCGGTAGATTTCCAGCGTGAGGCGCACCCGGCCCCGGGCGCCGGGGGCTATGACCCGGTCATAGGCGGCCGCGGAACAACTGCAGCCGGTCCGGACGTCCTCAATCAGGAGGGGGGCGCGGCCCTCGTTGCGGAGGATGAATTCGTGGCTGAACGACTCCCCCGGCCTCAATTCCGCTTCAAAAACCGGCTCGTCAACGCGCAGACGCGGACGGGCGCCGGGCTCCTCGGCCAAGGCCGGCGGGGCGGCCCATAAAACGAGCCCCCAAAACAGGCCGGCCCAGACGTTCCGGTTCAAGAGCCGACCCGTCGCCGCCACAGGGCCGTCAGTTCAGGCTTGGCCGTCTCAAAGCTTAAGGCCTCCGTTTCAACCTGGGCGTTCACCTGGCGGGCGTTGGCCTCCTGGTCTTCCGTGAGGCCGGCGAGGTAGCGGCCCAAAAAAACCGGGGCCAGGGCGGCCACGGCCTCGTCCCGCAGGGCCTCGTCCCGGGCGCCGGCGGCCGAAGCCTCAAAGAGGCAGTCCCGCCACAAGTCTCCCGGCACCTGCGGGGCTTCGCCCCGGACGGCCGCGGCCAGGATACGCACCAGATTCCCGGCCGGAACGGGTGAAAAAAGGCGTTTCCAGGCGGCCTCCTGTTTCCGGCCCAGCGCCACGAACTGGGCGGCCAGGCGGGCCTGGTCCACCTCGACCTGGGGCGGCGGGTTCTTGATTTCCTCGCCGGCTCCGGCCAGGGCGGTGGGCCGGGAACGGCTTATGCCCGGCCAATAGGCCCAGGTTTCGGCCATCAGGTCGAAGAGGGCCCGAGCCGCTTTCATGAAGGCCCGGGGCAGGTCGCTGTCCGAGGTTTTGGCGGCGGAAAGGCGGGGATAGAGCATCAGGGATTGGCAGATGCGGGCCTGGTTCATGACGGCCAGGGCCAGGAGTTTGAGATCGGACCGGAAGCCGCGGTCGTCCGCTTCGAAGACCGCGTCCTTATAGACTTTGATCAGCCGGCGGTCGAAGGCGTGGTCCACGCCTACGGGCTCCAGCACCCGCCGGCCGAAGAGGGTCCGCAAAAGGGGGTAGGCCAGCCGGCGGGACAGGGGGGCCTCGTGCCTGTGGCGGACATATATGGGCGACACGTACTCCGCGTCCTGTTTAAGAAGGGGCTCGAAGAGGCTTTTTATCCAGGCGGCCGTTATGCTGGTCAGGTTGGCGTCCACCACGGCCAGGGCCCGGACCTTGAGGCGGTCGGCCATGGTCATGGCGTTCTGGATATTGAGCCCCCGGCCCGTGAGGCCGGGAGGGGAGGAGACGTAAATCCGGGGCACTTCGGCCGCGGCCGCGAAAAAAGCCTCCCGGGTGCCGTCTTGGGAAGCGTTGTCGCAGTTTATCAGGACCGCTTTCAGTTCGGGGTAGGCCCGTATAAGGCCCAGGGCCGCCTTCGTGGTCGGCAGGGCTATGCGGTCCGCCTCCAGCCTGGAGACGACGGCCACGGCCAGGTCGGCTTCGGCGATTCCGGCCGGATTGACAATTTCAGCGACTAACTCGTCCCGGGTCATGGCCATGAAACCTTATAAGCGTCGGCCAAGAGGCCAGAGCGGCCCGCTATGGCCGCTTCAGCCGGCCCGGGCCGCCGTAAAATGAATTTCTTCCCAAGATACTACATTATCTGATAATAGTCAAAACCGCCCCGTCCGGCCGGGCCGGGACCACGGCGTTTTGGGCTTGATTTCGCTCAGGAAAGCGGTTATCCTACAAGGACGTCCGGGTAAGGCCGGCTGGGGTGGCGGTTCTGTCCCTGGAAAGCGGGCGGACGCCGTCCGGCCCGAGGCGGATTTGAAAACGAGGCTTCACCCGCCAGGTTAAGAGTTCCGTGGTCTGGCCCGTTTCAGGCTCCGGGAAGGAGGTTGCCGATGGATCTGACCAAATTGGCCGAACTGGAAAACAGGGTCAACGCCATGCTGGACAGATTGGCCGCTCTGACCAAAAACAACGAAAAACTGCAGGCCGAATTGAGCGAGACCAAAAACGGGCTCCAGGAAACCCAGGCCGATCTTGACGCGGCCGAAGCCCTGATCAAGGAACTGCAGGCCGAGCGGGAAGCCATCCTGGACCGGGTGGATACGATTATTCAGCGCCTGGACTGACGGCTCCGGCCGGAACAAGGCTTTAGCCATGAGCGAGGAAAAGCTGCCCGACCGGAACGGGGAAGCCGGCGCCGAAATGCTTCTGGGCGAATCTCGCCTGGTGGCCGTGAAGATGTTCGAACGCGATTACCAGATAATGAGTGATCAGCCCGAACTGGTCGAGCTTCTGGCCGCCGAGATAAACCGGGAAGCCCGCCGGCTCCGGGATATCAACCCGGCCAAGATGGGGCCCGGCCATTTCGACTGGCCGGTGCAGGTGGCCTTTCGCCTGGCCCTCAGCCGCTACCGCGCCCAGGAAGCCTACAATACCCTGAAAGCCCAGGTCGAGGACGACGCCGGGAAGCTTTCGGAGCGCATCCTGGCCTCCCTGGACCAGGGCGGGACGGCCTACTGACCCGGCCCCGGCCGGGTTCTTCATCTCCAGGCGGCGCCACAAGCGGCCCTGGTTAATATATGCGGCGGCCGGCCCGCCAAAGCCGGCTGCCGCGGAGTTGCCCCCATGAGCGCATATCTGGTCTGGATTTTGTCCGGCCTGGGGGTTCTTTCCCTGGGCGTCTCAATAGGTTTCTGGTGGCGGAAGAGGATTTTCGAGGCCCGGCTGGAAAACATCGAGACCCTTTCCCGGAAGATGATCGAAGAAGCCCAGCGTGATGTGGTCAACATCAAGAAAGAGGCCACGCTCCAGGGCCAGGATATCATCTTCCAGATGAAGGCGGCCTGCGACAAGGAATTGGCGGAAAAGAAGCGGGAGCAGAAAAAGCAGGAAGATCGCCTCAGCCAGAAAGAGGAACACTACGAGCGGCGGGCCGAACAACTGGCCCAGCGCGAGGCCGCCGCGGCCCGCCAGGAGGCCGAGCTGGTCAAGGCGGAAAAGAAGAGCCAGGCCCTGGCCGAGGAACTGTCCTTACTAGAGGCTGAAAGGATCAAGGCGCTGGAAAAAACCGCCTCCCTCACCGCCGAGGAGGCCAAGGAACTCCTTAAGGCCAACATGGCCGAAGAGGCCCGCTTTGAAGCGGCCAAACTCATTCGCCTCGTGGAAACGGAAGCCCGGGAAACGGCCGACAAGAAGGCCCGGGAAATCTTGGCCTTGGCCGTCAAGCGCTACGCCGGGGACTACGTGGCCGAACACACCATTTCCGTGGTGCCCCTGCCCAACGACGAGATGAAAGGCCGCATCATCGGCCGGGAGGGGCGCAATATCCGGGCCATTGAGGCGGCCACCGGGGTGGACCTCATCATCGACGACACCCCGGAGGCCGTGATTCTCTCCGGCTTTTCCCCCTTGAGGCGGGAGATAGCCCGGCAGTCCCTGGAGCGCCTCATCGCCGACGGGCGCATCCACCCGGCCCGCATTGAGGAAATCGTGGCCAAGGTCACCGAGGAGATGGAGCAGGCCTTGAAGGAGGCCGGCGAACAGGCCGCCTTTGACGTCGGGGTCCACGGCATGCACCCCGAACTCGTCAAGACCCTGGGCAAGCTCAAATACCGCACCAGTTATGCCCAGAACGTCCTCCAGCATTCCCTGGAAGTGGCCTTCCTCTGCGGGGTCATGGCCGCGGAACTGGGCCAGAACATCAAGCAGGCCAAGCGGGCCGGCCTCCTCCACGACCTGGGCAAGGCGGTGGACCACGAAGTGGAAGGCCCCCACGGCCTCATCGGGGCCGAACTGGCCAAGCGTTACGGCGAGGCCCCGGCCGTCGTCCACGCCATCTCGGCCCACCATGAGGACGTGCCCCCGGAAACGGTGCTGGACGTTCTGGTCCAGGCCGCCGACACCCTCTCCGGGGCCAGGCCGGGCGCCCGCCGGGAAATGCTGGAAACCTACGTCAAGCGCCTGGGCGATTTGGAGCGCATCGCCAGTTCCTTCAACGGCGTGGCCAAGACCTACGCCATCCAGGCCGGGCGGGAAGTGCGCATCATAGTCAACAGCGAACAGATTTCCGACGACTCGGCCACCATCCTGGTGGGCGACATCTGCCGAAAAGTGGAAAAGGAAATGGCCTATCCCGGCCAGATCAAGGTCACGGTCATCCGTGAAACCAGGGCCGTGGGCTACGCCAAATGAGGGGGCGAATTGAAATCCTGGCTTAGGCCAGGATTTCAATTCGCTGGGCTCTAAACGGATTATGCGCCAATTTTTTCGACGACGCTGGAAATTTATAGTGGCCGTCCTGGCCATTTGGGGCCTGATCCGGGTTTGCGCCCCGGAAAAACCCCAAGTGAGCTACCTTACGGAAAAAGTCCGGCGGGGGGACATAGTCAAGACAGTGGTCACCACGGGCGAGGTGGCCGCGGCCAAGCTGGTCGAGGTCGGGGCCCAGGTCTCGGGCAAGATCGAAAATCTCCTGGTCGTTACGGGCCAGGAGGTGGGCCAGGACGAACTGATCGCGGAAATAGATTCCACCGCTCAGCGGAACGAACTGGCCGCCGGCCGGGCCCGCCTGGAAAGTTACGAGGCCCAGCTTCTGGCCCGCCAGGTGGCCCTTAAGACCGCCCAGGCCAAGTACGACCGGGAATACAAGCTGATACAGCGTGACGCCACCGTCGAGGAAAACCTGAATAACGCCGAACAGGCCCTGGCCGCGGCCCAGGCGGCCCTGGCGGAAACGGAATCGCTCATCCTCCAGGCCCGCATCGCGGTTGACACGGCCGAAACCAACCTGGGCTACACCCGCATAACCTCGCCCCTGGCCGGCACGGTGGTTTCCGTGCCGGTGGAAAAAGGCCAGACCGTCAACGCCAACCAGCAGGCCCCGACCATAGCCAGGATCGCCGACTTGAGCCGCATGGAAATAAAGATGCAGATTTCCGAGGGCGACGTGACCAAGCTACGGCCCGGCCTCAAGGTCAGCTATACCATTTTATCCGAGCCCGACCGCGTCTTCACCGGCGTCCTGGATTCGATGGACCCCGGGCTGACCGCCCTGTCCGACGGCGGCTACACCGGCTCGACCTCCGCGGGCACGGCCGTCTATTACTACGGCAAGCTCAAAGCCGACAACGCCGACGGAACCTTGCGCATCGGCATGACCACCCAGAACACCATTGTCATCGACGAAGTCCGGGACGCGCTGATGGTCCCTTCCATAGCCGTGAGCCCCACCGGCCGCGATACGGCCATGGTCCGGGTGCTGCAAAAGGGCCGGCCCAGGGACCGGGCCATCAGCATCGGCCTTTCCGACAACATGAACACGCAGGTCTTGTCCGGCCTTGAGGAAGGGGAAGAGGTGGTGGCCGCCCAGATGAGCGCCGCGGAAGTGGAGAGCGCGGCCACGGTCAGGATGCGCGGCGGCCCGCCCCGCTTTTGAAAGCCGATGAGCCTCATAGAAGTCACCAAGGTCAACAAGTTTTTCGGCCAGGGCCCGGGCCGGGTCCAGGTCTTGAAGGACATCGACCTGGCCATAGAGAGGGGCGACTTCGTGGCCATCGTCGGCCAGTCCGGCTCGGGCAAGAGCACCCTCATGAACACCCTGGGCTGCCTGGACACCCCGACCTCCGGTTCCTACCGCTTGAACGGCCAGGAGACCGGCGGCCTGGCCTCCGACGACCTGGCCTGGCTCCGGGGCCGGAAGCTGGGCTTCATCTTTCAGCGTTACAACCTTCTGCCTAGTTTAAGCTCCCTGGACAACGTGGCCCTGCCGGCCGTTTACGCCGGCCTGAGCCAGGCGGCCCGCCGGGAGAGGGCCGAGGCTCTGCTTAAGCGCCTGGGCCTGTCCGACAAGACGGGCAACCTCCCCCATCAGCTCTCCGGGGGCCAGCAGCAGCGGGTCAGCATCGCCCGGGCCCTGATGAACGGCGGCGAAATAATTCTGGCCGACGAGCCCACCGGGGCCCTGGATTCCAAAAGCGGCGAAATGGTCATGGAAATTCTCCAGGATCTCAACCGGGCCGGGCACACCATAATTTTGGTCACCCACGACCCGGCCATAGCCGGCTACGCCCACCGGGCCATAGAAATCAAGGACGGCCAGGTGATCTCCGACACCCGCCGGCTCCAGGTCCGGCCGGCCGACCTGGCGGACCGGGCCGAAGAAAGGGGCGGCCGCCTCCATTTCTACCGCGACCAGTTTCTGGAAGCCTTCAGAATGTCCATCCAGGCCATAACCGCCCACAAGCTCCGCTCCACCCTGACCATGCTGGGCATCATCATCGGCATTGCCGCGGTGGTCTCCGTGGTGGCCCTGGGCCGCGGCTCCCAGGAGCGCATAATGGCCAACATCAGTTCCATGGGCACCAACACCATAAACATATATCCCGGGACCGGCTTCGGCGACCTCCGCAGCGGCCGGGTCCGCACCCTGACCGTCTCGGATTCGGACCTCCTGGCCCGGCAGAGCTATCTGGACAGCTCCACGCCCAGCCTGTCCGTCACGGGCCTTCTGGTCCATGCCAACCAGGCGCTTTCGGCCAATTTGAGCGGCGTGGGCGAGCAGTTCTTCGACGTCCGGGGCCTCTCCATCAGCCGGGGCCGGGCCCTGACCAGGGCCGACGTCCGCCAGGTGGCCTCGGTGGCGGTCATAGCCCCGAACACCAGCGACAAACTCTTCCCGCCCGGCGAAGACCCCCTCGGCCTGACCCTCATCTTCCGGCGCCCGCC
>JAITUX010000001.1 GCA_031286085.1 Candidatus Adiutrix sp.
TTTCGCCCCCCACCCCAAGACCCAGAAGTGCACCGCTTATGTGGTGGAAAAGATGCGCCAGGCCTTGGGAAAGTATGGCGCGCCGGAAGACCTGATACTGTCCATCGAAAACCCGACCGTGGAGATGACGGGTGAACTGATGCGCCAGGCCGACTTGGTGGTGGCCACCGGCGGAGCGCCCATGGTCAAGGCCGCCTACTCCTCCGGCACCCCGGCCTACGGGGCCGGGGCTGGCAACTCAAACGTGGTGGTTGACGAGACCGCGGAAGTTGAAAATACGGCCAAGCTCCTGATCAACAGCAAGTTATTTGATCAGTCCAGCGGCTGCTCATGTGAAAACGCGGCCGTCATCAATGAAAAAATCTATGAGGCGATGTTGGCGGCCTTCAAGGGCAACGGCGCCCATCTCCTGAACGCCGAGGAAAAAGCCAAACTCCAGAAGGTTTTGTGGCCCAATTGGCCCAAGGACCACGTTTTGGGCCGGGACGTGATTCTCCAGAAGGCCCCGGTCATTGCCGAGCGGGCCGGCTTCAGCGTGCCCCCGGGAACCAAGCTCCTCCTGGTCGAGGAGACCGGCAGCGGCCCGAACCATCCTTTCTCCGGCGAAAAACTGAGCGTGGTCCTGACTTTGTACAAATACGAGGATTTTGACCAGGCCATGTCCATTGTGCGGGCCAACCAGGAATACCAGGGCCTGGGCCATTCCTGCGGCATCCATTCCTTTGACGACGAAAAAATCATGCGTTACGCCATGACCATGAGAAGCACCAGGGTGGCGGTCCGCCAAGCCATGACCGCCTCCAACAGCGGCAGTTGGACCAGCGGCAATAACTGGACCTCCACCCTCGGCTGCGGCACCTGGGGCGGCAATATCGTGGCCGAGAACATCACGGTCAAGCACTTCATGAACTACACTTGGATCGCCCGTCCCATCGAGCCTTATATCCCGACTGAAGAGGAACTCTTCGCCGGCCTGTGATTCTTTCGACAAGGTCGAACCAGCTCCAATTGGTTACGTCCTTCCCTCGATAGGGGGGCGGTTTAAACAGTGCTGATTGCGGGAGGCGGCGTGAACCCCACGCCGCCTCCTTTGCCATTATATTCTTACGTATTGGGCCTCGACCTCTTTTGAAGGCCGGCGTCATAGATGGCTTGCCGCCGGGCCAGTTCCGCCTCGGCCGCCCGTCGCCGTTCGGGCGACAGATCGGCGCGCAGGATTTTTTCCAGGGCCAGGATGCGCCAGCGGTCCAGGGCCGGCCGGGCCGAAAGCTGGTCTGGGCGTCCGCCGTGGCGTATGACCAATTCCCGGTCGATGAGTCCGGCCGGGTGGCGGGCCAGGATGCGGAGCCACAGGTCATAGTCTTCGGCGGCCGGCAGGTCTTCATCAAAGAGCCCGGCTTCATCCAAAAGCTCGCGGCGCAGCATGACGGCCGAAGGGCTGATGAGGCAGAGGCTGAGGGAGGGTATGAAAATGTCGCCGGCCAGCTTGCGGTGCCGGCGTCCGGGGTTGACCCGGCGGCCGCCCCGGTACCAGCGTTCCTGGGTCTGGACCAGCCCCTGTTCCGGGTGGTGTTCCAGAAACTCGACCTGGGCTTCCAGTTTGCCGGGCAGCCATTCATCGTCACTGTCCAGGAAGGCCAATAGGGAGCCTTGGGCGGCCGCCAGGCCGGCGTTGCGGGCCGCGCTGACCCCGCGATTGGGCTGGCCGAGCAGTCGGAGGCGGCCCTTGGCGGCCAGAGGGGCCAAGAGCCGGGAGGTCTCGTCTGTGGAGCCGTCGTCCACCACGATTAGTTCCAGGGGGCGATAGTCCTGGGCCAGGACGGAATCAATCGCCCGGCCCAGGGACCAGGCCCGGTTGAAGGTGGGGATTATAACCGAGACCAGGGGGTGTTTCAATCGGTTCGCCCCTACGCGCCCAGCCAGAGGGCGATGCCGGCGGCCGGAAGTTGGCCGAAGAGCAGGGCTTCCAGGCAATAGTCGGGCGGGTCGAGGTCGGCCGCGGGTTTCCGGCCGGGCTCCTGGCCCAGCAGGCGGACCAGGGGCAGGTTATAGAGCGGCCCGACGACGGCCATAAAAAAAGCCAGGGCGGATGAGACCAGGCCCCAGGCGGCGGCCAGGGCCAGCCCCAGGGCCCAGGCGGCCAAGAAAGAATAAAGGAGGCGGCGGAGCGCCTGGGCGCCGAGGCTGGAGGGCAGGGTGGGGCGGCCGAAGATGCGGTCGCCCCGCACACCCAAAATGTCGCTGAAAACAGCCACTATGAAGAGATGGGCGAAAATCAGCCCCCCGGCGAAAAGGGCCGGGCCGGGGGCGGTGTGCAGGGTGGTCCTGAGTCCGTCCCAACCGGGGCGGGCGGCCCAGAGTATGGCCCCGGCCCAGCCCAGGCCCAGAAGGGCCGGTTTGCCCAGGGCCCTGGTCAGGGCCGGCTTTTCCGGGCGGGGAACGTAATGGTGGGCCAGGGCGGCCAAGCCCCCGGCCAGGGCGACCAGGTTAAGGCCGGAAAAGGCCATGGCCCGGAGCAAGCCGGCCGGGGCCTTCAGACTGTCTCCGGTCGTCAGGCCGGCGGCCAGGAAACACAGGATAAAACTCCCGGCCGCGCACCAGCGCAGGCTGCGGCGATACTTGGCGAAAAAGGCGGTTCGGTCGGGGCCCGCCAGGCGCGGGGTCTGGCCGCGGCTCTGCAGAAGGTCGCGGGTCAAGTGGAGGGCGATGGTCAGAAAAAAGAAAAAGCTGAAAATCGTGAAAGGCGGCTCGGCCCCCAGGAGCCGGCCGGTTCCCAGGGCCAGGCCGGCCAGACCCAAGGCGGCGAAGAGGCTCGAAAGCACCAAGGCCCGCAGGAGACGGGGCCAAAATTTGCCGGAATGGCCCCGGTCCATGGCTTTGAGGGTCTGAAGCACCAGGGCGATCTGCCAATTCGAGGCGGAGGCCCCGGCGGCCACGGCCACGCTGGAGATGTTCTGAAAGTCTTCCGGTTTGAGGTCGGCCCCGGTTTCGGTCAGAAAGGTCCGGCGGCCGGCCGCCTGGCCGAGTTCGGCCAGGCGGCGGGTATTGCCGCTGGTCCGGCCGCCGACGACCACCAGGGCCTCCGCCCGCTCCACCAGCTTCCGCACCTGGTTCTGGCGGGTCGCGGTGGCTTCGCAGATGGTGTCTTTGACCAGGGCTTCCGGCCAGCGGGCCCGCACGGCCGCCGCCACTTCGGGCCAGAGGTCCTGGTTTTGGGTGGTCTGGGCCACCAGGAGCACGGCTTCGGCTTCGGGCAGGCCCGCCACCTCTCCCGGCCCGCTTATCACCCGCCCCCTATCTCCGGCATGGCCCAGAAGGCCGATCACTTCCGGGTGGTCGGCCTGGCCCCAGATGATGACCAGCCGGCCCTGGCCAGCCTCTTTGGCCGCCAGGGTCTGCACCAGGCGCACCCGGGGGCAGGTGGCGTCACTGACCGTCAGCCCCAGGGCCTTAAGGGCGGCTATTTCCGAGGGCGGCAGCCCGTGGGCCCGGATGATGACCGTGCCCCGGCTCTCGCCCCGCCAAGGTTTCAGCCCCTTGCGGGCCAGGAGTTCCAAGGTCGGCGGGTTGTGGAGCAATTCGCCGTGGCTGAACACGTCGCCGCCCCGGCGGGCCAGAAGCTTGAACGCGGTGTCCAGGGCCCGCTTGACCCCGGGGCAGTAACCTAAGGTCTCCGCCAGTTTAATTTCCATTTTTATGGCCGACTAACTCGGCGGTATGATTGTATTTTATCCGTCGAGAGAATTTCGTTCGAGCTGGAGCGGCCAGGCGGCGCTAATGGACGATGGCCGGTTGCCGGGATTTTATTCCAATTTCCTTTCAAAATAAAGCCCTCATTGATAAAAGTTGACTATTTGGCAAAATGTGTGTAATATAGTTGATAGTAATTTAGTATAAATTACTATGAAAGCATAAAACTATCATAAAATTGAAACATAAGAAACACCTGATTAATAAGGCGTCCGCGCCCGAGCGAGGTAGGAGACATGAGTCGATTTCTGTTGAGCATGGTTCTGGCGGCCGCGCTGGCCTTGGCCACATCCGGGCTTGGAGCCCAAACGAGTGATTTCGGCCCCGCCCAGGCTT
>JAITUX010000013.1 GCA_031286085.1 Candidatus Adiutrix sp.
CTTCGCCCACTATAAGCCCCAAATCCAAGCGGTTCTTATACCTCATCTTCGCGGCCACGGCCGCGGCCCGGAAACCCTTCACCGCCATCATGACGCCCTCCCCGGCCTTCATAGGCAACAATAAACAACCGCCCCGGCCAGCCGCTTTCAATATAAAGCCACTTGTAAAGCAACTTGGTATAAATCAACTGGGGACTGATTTTAACCGTTTTCCCGTCAAAGGGGCAGCCTTACCCCAAGAATGCGGGAAAGCGATTGCCCGGAACGAGATTTTCCATTATAATCCTCTGACCTAAATTTGGCAACGGACGGCGCCCCCATGACCTGCGGCCATGACCATCATACCCCGGCCGGCCCCATCCTGGGCATCCGCCCCCCGAGCGGCCTGGCCGGCGACATGCTGGCGGCCGGGCTCCTGGGCTTGGCCGGAACCGCCCCGGGGGAGTTGAACGATATTCTGGCCGTTTTGAATATCGGCCACCTGGCCGGCCCGGTGGCCCTGGTCGAAAAAATGGTCAACCAGATTTCCGGCTTAAGTCTTAAAGCGGATCTGCCAGTGGAACATGAGCATAGGAACCTCCGCGACGTCGAGGCCTTCCTGGCCGCCACCGCCCTGAGCGAAAAGGCCAGGCTGCTGGCAATCCGAACCTTCAGGCTGCTGGCCGAAGCCGAGGGCGAGGTGCACGGCCGCCGGCCCGAGGATATCCACTTCCATGAAGTCGGGGCCCTGGACAGCCTTTTGGATATCGGCCTGGCCGCCCTGCTCCTGGACCGCCTGGCCCCCGGCCGCTTCATCTGCGGCCCCCTGCCCCTCCGGGACGGAACTATCAGTTGCCGCCACGGGCTCTTGCCCGCCCCGGCCCCCGCCGTCCTTAAAATGCTGCCGGGGGTGGCCGTGACCGCCCTGGCCGGCTTCGGTGAAACCGTCACGCCCACGGCCCTGGCCTTTTTAAAGAGCGCCGGGGCGGAATTCGGCCCCTGGCCGGACATGACCGTCGAGCGCCAGGCCCTGGCCTATGGAACCAAAATCTTCACGGACGTGCCCAACGGCGCCATATTCGCCCTGGGCCGCGCCCTGAACCTTTAGCCCAACCCCGCACAGCACAGGAGCCGGAAATTGAGCCGCCTGATTTACGGGAAAAAAGAAATGGCCGAAGCCCTGGCCGCCCTGGCCGACGGGATACTGGCCGCCTGGCCCGAAGAACCGGTACTCCTGGGCATCCGCCGGGGCGGCCTGGTGTTGAGCGACCGCCTGGCGGAACTCATCCGGGCCAAGCTGGGGCGGCCGCCCGCCCAAGGCGCCCTGGACATCAACCTATACCGCGACGACTGGACCAGGGCCCGGGCCCTGCCCAAAGTCGGCCCCACGGAAATAAGCTTCAGCCTGGACGACCGGCGGGTGGTGCTGGTGGACGACGTGCTGTTCACCGGCCGCACCGTCCGGGCGGCCCTGGAGGCCCTGGCCGATTTCGGCCGGCCGGCCCGCATTGAATTGGCCGTGCTGGTGGACCGCGGACACCGGGAAATGCCCATCCACGCCGACTACGCCCCGTTCAAGGTCGCCGCCACCTTGAACGAGCGCGTCAACGTCCATTTCCAGGGCCAGGAAAACAGCCCGGCGGACGAGATTACGCTTGACTCCATCGATTGAGCCGGCCGATTATTTTCAAGCGGCGGTCGAAAACAAACCAAGGACGGGACGTGAACTTAAATGAAAACCACGGTGGGCCTTCTGGGTTGCGGCCACGTGGGCTCGGGAGTGGCCAAGATGCTCCTGGAGGACCACGACTTCATAAATGAAAAAATGGGCTGGCCCCTGGCCTTGGCCAAAATCGCCGTCCGCCGCCCCCAAGCCGACCGGCCCTACAACCCGCCGGCGGACTTTCTGACGACCGACCCTTACCAGATAGTGGGCAACCGGGAAATACAGGTGGTGGTGGAACTCCTGGGGGGGCTGGAGCCGGCCCGAACCCTGGCGCTGGAGGCCATCGAGAGCGGCCAGCATCTGGTGACGGCCAACAAGGCCCTTTTGGCCCACCACGGCCGGGAAATCTTCGCCGCCGCGGCCCGGCACAAGGTCGAGGTGCTCTTTGAAGCGGCCGTGGCCGGGGGCATCCCCATCATCCGCACCCTCAAGGAGGGCCTGTCGGCCAACCGTTTCCGCCATATCTTCGGGATTCTCAACGGCACCACCAACTATATCCTGACCCGCATGACCCGTGACGGCCTGACCTTTCAAGCGGCCCTGGCCGAGGCCCAGGCGGCCGGCTACGCCGAAGCCGACCCCACCCTGGATGTGGAGGGGCTGGACGCGGCCCACAAGCTCATACTCCTGACCGCCCTGGCCTACGGCACCCTGCCGGCCCTGGAAAGCCTCCACGTGGAAGGCATAACCAGGCTGACCCCGGAAGACATAGCCTACGCCCGCGAACTCGGCTACGTCATCAAGCTCCTGGCCGTCTCGGCCAGGGACGAGGACGGCCGCCTGGAAGTGCGGCTCCACCCGGCCATGCTGCCCCGAACGCATATCCTGGCGGAAATAAGCGGCCCCCTGAACGCGGTGCTGGTTTCCGGCCACGCGGTGGGGGACGTGCTTTTGAACGGCGCCGGCGCCGGCATGATGCCCACCGCCAGTTCCGTCCTGGCCGATTTGATGGACCTGGCCCGGACAGACAGGGTCAATTCCACCTCCCGGGTGCCTTCCCTGGGCTGGTCCATACTGCGTGACGAACCCGTCAAGCTCATGAGCGAAACCAAGACCGCCTATTATTTGAGGTTCACCGTGGCCGACCGCCCCGGCGTCCTGGCGGCCATAGCCAAGCTGCTGGCCGAGCGGGGCATCAGCCTGGCCCAGGTGATTCAGAAAAACCCGCTTCCGGGCCAGGAATCCGTGAACCTGGTCATGCTCACCCATCTGGCCCAGGAAAAGAACCTTATGGCCGCCCTGGCCGATTCGGACCGCCTGGAAACCGTGCTGGCCCCGACCAGGCTCATCCGCGTGGAGACCAGACTTTGAAATACGTAATCCTCATCGGCGACGGCATGGCCGACCGGCCCTGCCGGGCCCTGGGGGGCCTGACTCCCCTGGCCGCCGCCCCCACCCCCAACCTGGATTTCATGGCCCGCAACGGCCGGCTGGGTCTGGCCAAAACCGTACCCGACGGGATGCCCCCCAGTTCCGATGTGGCCATCCTCTCCCTTTTGGGCTATCACCCCAAGGGGTTAATCACCGGGCGAGGCCCCTTGGAAGCGGCCAGCCAGAATCTCGATTTCGGCCCCGGAGACCTAGTCTTCCGCCTCAACCTCATCAATGTCGAAGAGACCGGCGGCGCCCTTCTGATGCGCGACCACGCCGCCGACAACATCAGCACCCAGGAAGCCCGGGAACTCCTGGCCGCCCTAGCTGAAGAACTGCCCCTGACCGCCGGCCAGCGCCTTCACCCCGGGGTGAGTTACCGCCATATACTCATCTGGCCGGACCCGGCCCCGGACCAAGCCCCCTCGCACGCCCCCCACGACTACCGCGACCGGGACCTGACCCCGTTTTTGAACGACCCGGCCGCCGCGGAGACGGCCGCCCTGGTCCGGGCTTCGCGGCCCATCCTGGAAAAACACCCGGTCAACGCCAAGCGCCGGGCGGCCGGCCGGCAAACGGCCAACTGTATATGGCTGTGGGGCCAAGGCCGCCGGCCCGTGCTTAAAACTTTTCAAGAACGCTGGGGCCTCACCGGCGCCGCCGTCTCGGCCGTGGACCTAATCAAGGGCCTGGGTATCCTGACCGGCCTGGAGACCCCGGCCGTCCCCGGGGCCACGGGCTGGGTGGACACCAATTATAAGGGCAAAGTCGAAGCCGCCCTCGAGGCCCTGACCCGCCTGGATTTGGCCGTCGTCCACCTGGAAGCCCCGGACGAGACCTCCCACCGCGGGGAGCTTGACCTTAAAATGCGGGCCCTGACCGACTTTGACTCCCAGGTGGCCGGGCCCCTGTTAGAGGCCCTGCCGGATTTCGGCGATTTCCGAATTCTGGCCGCCAGCGACCACCCGACACCCTTGGAACTCACGACCCATACGGCCGACCCCGTGCCCTTTCTTATCTACAGCCGGCCGCCGACCAATGAACCCAGCGGCCGGCCCTTCAGCGAAGCCGAGGCCTCCGCCACCGGACTCCTGGTCTCGCCCGGGGCGGACCTCGGCCTTCTCTTATTCGGACCTGAAAAATGAAACCACCAGACAACACCTTCGTCGCCCGCAGCCAGCACCGGGTTCTCTACGCCGATACCGACGCCATGGGCATAGTTTATCACGGCGCCTACTTCCGCTTTTTTGAGCGGGCCCGGGAAGAATACCTGCGCCAGCGGAACCGGCCCTATTCGGAGATGGAGGCCCGGGGCCTGGTGACCCCTCTGACCGAGGTGGGCGCCCATTTCTTTCAGTCCTTCCGCTACGACGAGGTCATTGTCATGGAATGCTGGGTCTCGGCCATCAAAAGAGCCAGTTTCCGCTTTGAATACCGCCTCTTTCTGGAAGGACACCCGGACGAGACCAGGGTTTCCGGCTACACCGTGCTGGCGGTGGTTGACCGGGTCAGCCGCAAAATAATAAAGATTCCCGATTGGGTGATGGAAGTCATAACCTGAAGGCCAAGCCAGCCTCCCGGGGCGGGGAACCGGTCAGAAGCCGGCCGCGACGGCCAGGGCTTCTTCCAGGCCGCCGGCCAAGGCCGAGAGGGCCTGGGCCAACATAATATTCAGAGGCAGGCCAAAATCCTCGATCAGCCGGCCGTCCCTATCCAGCAAATCACCCCGCAAAGACACGAATCCGCTTGACCGGAGCCTGGCCGGCAAATCCCGCCGGTCGGCCAGGTAGCCGACGACCCATTTGCCCCGGGCGTAGGCATAGGCGCACTCAAAGACCGTGCCGGAATCAGGCTCTATCACCCCGCGAAAAGGATTGAGGTTGGCCAGGACGCCTTCCGCCTGGTCAATCAAGGCCAGATTGTGCCTGAAGATGGCCTCGGCCCCTTCAAGTTCCTGGTCGCCGGGTAAAAGCGGCCTCACGGCCAAGGGGGCGCATAAGGCCCTTATCTCAGCCTTCCGCCGGGAATAATCCGGGTCAAAAACGTCGGGGCCGGCAAAGTAGATGGTTTTCATTTCATTTAAGGGCGCCTCTAAAAACCAGGCGTAAAATAGAGCGAGATATAGTAAAATAGTTGGCCCTGAAAAATAGTTTAACAGGTTGAAATATATTGAAGAAATAGTGAAAATGCAGTAATATTTTTAACGAGGGATTCAGAAATATCCGCCAAAAGACGGTTAAAAGGGGACAGGGATTTTCATGAGACCCAAGCCATCTTCGAGTTCATCCCAAGGGGACCTACTGCCCCCGGACTTGCTGAGCCAGTTGAATCCCAAACATCCGCTGCTTGTTCTGGCGCAAAAACTGCCTTGGGAGTTTTTTGAAAAAGAGTTTGCGCCGTTTTATGCCTCGGTCGGCCGACCGGCCAAGCCGATACGCTTGATGGTCGGGTTGCTGTTGCTCAAGCAGATAGAGAACCTGAG
>JAITUX010000174.1 GCA_031286085.1 Candidatus Adiutrix sp.
TTCCAGTCCTCGTTTTCCCCGATGGTCAGCACCAGGGCCGACTCGTCGCGGCCGTCCAGGGTCAGGCTCAGGCTCGGCCTCTCCTTATAATAGAAGGCGTCGTGGAAGCCCACCAGCACGATTTCCCGGCCCGTATCGGGCGCCACGCCCACCAGATTGTAGCGCAGGCTTCGGCCGTCCTGGCCGTCCAGGAATTTAAGGATGGAAACGACGAATTTCTCAAGCTTGTCCCGGGCGCTCAAGTCGTCGGCCAGGGCGTGGTATTTTATGCCCAGCCACAGGGAATCCACGAAGGAGCGCATGGCCCCCACGCTCTCCGATTCCTCCAGAAGTTCCCGGGCCCGGTCCGGCTGCCCCAGTTGGATATAAACCTGGGCCAGGCGCTTCACGGCCGGCAGGTCCGCGGGCTTGAACTCCAGTATTTTCTGAAGTTCGCGGGCCGCCTTGGGCCATTGACCGCGCAGGCAGTGAATTTCCACCAGGTTCCAGCGGGCCTCCAGAAAATCGCTTCTTATTTCCAGGGCCTGTCGCAAAAAACCTTCGGCCCGGCCCTCGTCGCCCTCGGCCAGGGCGATTACGGCCAGGTTGTTCCAGGCCATGGCGTGGCCCGGGCAGGCCTCGGCCGCGGCCTGAAATTTGGCCCGCGCCTCGGAAAGCAGGCCGGCGCGGAAAAGGTCTTCCCCTTCGGCCACCAGGTCCGGGTTGAAGGATGGGCTTTCGCCGTGACTTATTTGGTTTTCCATAACCGACCGCCAAATTTTTCAAATTTTTCGCGAACCGAAACCGACCGCCGAATTTTTCATTTGGCCGTTAATCGACAGGCCAGGGGCAAAAATTACCCCTGGCCTGCGAAGAGCAAATTACGGGCCAACCGGCCGCCCGGGGTTCCCGGCCTCCGGCTTTGCCGCTTCAAAGCCCTTTAGCCGTCGGGCGGCTTCTCCGGGGCGGACGGCGCCCCTTCGGCCTGGGAGACGGGGCTCCCCAGGCCCAGCTTCAGGCGAACCCCGGCCGACTTGTATTTTTCCTCTTCAATCAGCTGCTTAAGGACGGAAACCTTTTCAACCTCTTCCAGGGAATACTGTCGGCGCTGGGTGCCCGTGCGTTCCGGCTTGAGATAGTCGGAAAATTCCTTTTCCCAATATCTCAAGGTCGTCTTCTTGACTCCGGTCAGTTGGGAAACCTGGTCAATGTTCAGGCTGACCTTGTTCCAGACATTGGCGATGGCCATAACCCACCTTCCGTGGCGATGGGGAAAACGCCGGCCGCCTTTGGCGGCGAAGCCGGGTCCGGCGGGGCCGGAACCGACCGGGCGGTTCCCTTTGTCATACTCATCGGCGGTTGCGGAGAAAAAATGAATTTTTTCTCATTTTTTTGGGTTGAAAGTTTTATTTTGTTAGATTTTTTATTTGATCTCCAGGCTGCCCCCAAGGCGCTGAAAACAGGCTCACCTGGCTGGCCGCCGCGGGTGCCCGCCCGAAAATATTAACTGGTTGTTTTGGAATATATTGTGGTATAATAAACCGGATAAGCGACCAGCCACAGGATGCTGGGCTGGCGCGCCCCTGAACTTGGCCTCGGCCCCCGGCCTCTTGAAAAACAGGCGCGGAAATTGCATGTTTTCAGGCCGGTTCGGGCGGCCGCCAAGCGGCCCGCCGCGGACGGCATCCTGAAGGTTGAGAAATTGAGGAGGTTCCACCAGTATGGCTAACGCGCCCGCAGCCAAACCACCCGCCGGCAAACCACCCGCCGGCAAGGCCCCCGCGCCCAAGAAAAACATTGCCCCCCCGGAAGACGACGAGGATGACGGCTTAAAAAAACCCTCGGCCAAAGACGAAAAGCCGGCCTCCAAGGGCGGCCTGCCCGTCAAGCTCATTATAATCGTCGTCGCGGCCATGGCCGCGGGGGTCGGCGGAGCCGTGGGGGCCATGAAATTCATGGGCGGCTCCCAGCCGGCGCCGGCGGCCGTGAGCCACGCCGAAGTCTCTGAAGACGAAGATATGCTCGCCGCTCCTCCGGCGGCGCCCCAGCGGCCCTCCGGCGGTCACGCCGCCGCGGCCGAACCGGGCGGCTCCGGGGGCGGGGCCAAGGGCGGCGGCGGCCACGGCGGAGAAGGCGACGCCTGGTCCGAATGGAGCGGCCCGGTCAACGTGGAATTCAAGCCCTTCATCGTCAATCTCAACGACATGGGCGGCCGGCGCATGCTCAAGCTCACCATGAGCATTGAAGCCGAATCCCCGGACCTGGCCGATGAGCTTAACGCCAGGATGGCCCAGATTCGGGACACCGTCCTGCTCCTGCTTTCCAGCATCCAGTCCGACGACATCTCCGGCCTGGACGGCAAGCAGCGGCTGAAAACCCAGATGCTCAACCGCATCAATCCCATTTTGACCAAGGGCAAGGTCAGAAACCTCTATCTCTCGGAAATCGTGGTGCAGTAACGCCAGCGAGGCAAGGCGGCCATGGCCAAGATACTCTCCCAGGAAGAAGTTGACGCCCTGCTCAGGGGCATGGGCAGCGGCGGGGCTGAACCCGAGACCGACGCCGCCAACCCCGACGGGGTCACGGCTTACGACCTGACCAACCAGGAGCGCATCATCCGCGGCCGCATGCCCACCCTGGACATAATAAACGACCGCTTCGCCCGATTATTCCGCCAGACCATGTCCACCTCCCTGCGCAAGGTGGTGGATGTTTCTACTGTAGCCGTGGACATGATCAAGTTCGGCGAATTCATGCGCAACCTGCCGGTGCCCACCAGCCTCCACGTCTTCAAGGCCGACCCCCTGCGCGGCCACGCCCTGCTGGTCATCCAGGCCCAGCTGGTCTTCAACCTCATCGACAGCTTCTTCGGCGGCAGCGGGCGCGGCTACATCAAGCTCGAAGGCCGCGACTTCACGCCCATCGAGTCGCGCATGATAACCAAGGTCGTCAAGATGGCCCTGGAGGACCTGGAAAAGGCCTGGAACCCGGTTCACCCCCTGGAACTAACCTATATACGGAGCGAGACCAACCCCCAGTTCGCCTCGGTGGTCGCGCCCACCGAGGTGGTCATAGTCGTCAAGTTCGAATTCGAGCTGGAAGGGACCGTGGGGGTCATAAGTCTCTGCCTGCCCTACTCCACCATAGAGCCCATCCGCTCCAAGCTCTACGCCGGTTTTCAGAGCGACCAGCTGGAAGTCGATACCGCCTGGAGCAACCGCTTCATCGAGCGGGTCCGCGAAGCCGAGGTCAACATGAAGGTGGAATTGGGCCAGACCACGGTCACCGGCGAAGACCTCTTGAACCTGGCCATAGGCGACGTCCTCATGCTGCGTCATGACGTGCGGGAGCCCCTGGTTATCCAGGTGGAGGGCGTGCCCAAGTTCAAGGTTTACGCCGGCACTTCCCGGGGCCAGAAGGCCATCCGCGTCATCGGCGACATACCCCCGAAAGTCTGGGAGGAGTGACCTTAAGGCCCGCCGCCGATCGGCGGCCCGCAAATCGCTGAAGGGAGCGTTTCATGGCTGATACACCGCCCATTCCCCAAAACGACGACCTCGATAAACTCATGAGTGACGACAACGGCCTGGCCCAGGATTGGGGCGACCCCGGCCCGCCCTCGCCCCAGACCGGCGAAGGCGGCGGCTTCGGCGGCGGCCCCCATTCCTTCGGCCCCCCCTCCCCTTCCTCCTCCTCGGATGGGAGCACCGCCCGGCCCCTGGACTTCATCCTCGACATCCCCCTGGAAATTTCCGTGGAACTGGGGCGGACCCGCATGGTCATCAACGACCTGCTCCGGCTCGGACAGGGCTCGGTGGTCGAGTTGAGCAAGCTGGCCGGCGAGCCCCAGGAAATCTTCGTCAACGGCAAGCTGGTGGCCCGGGGCGAGGTGGTGGTGGTCAACGAGAAATTCGGCGTCCGCGTCACCGACATAGTCAGTCCCATGGAACGCATCAAGAGCCTGACCGGACCATGAGGAAATTCCTGTCCGCCCTGGCCCTGGGGACGGCCCTGGCCTCCGGCTGGGCCTGGGCCCAATCGGCCCCGGTCCCCGACTTCTCCGGGCGGGGCGGCGCGGGGGATCTGGCCTGGGCCGGGGCGGCCCTGGCCCTGGTCCTGGCCGCGCTGGCCCTCTTCCTTAAGCTTATCCAGCGTTTCGGCCGCTTCAGGAAGGCCGGCCGGGCCGCCTTCTTCGAGATGCGCGGCTACCAGCCCCTGGACAACCGTAAATACCTGGCCGCCGTGGCCGTGGACGGCCGGCTGCTCATCATCGGCGTCACCCCGGACCGCCTAATCCCCCTGGGCCAGTGGCCCCTTCGGGCCGAAGAGGCCGACGCCGCCGTGTTCACGCTCGACGAGACCGCCCCGGGCCGCCGGCCGCCGACGGCCGATGAGGCCGATGAGGCCGATGAGGCCGGCCGATGATTTTTTTTCACGCCAGACGGGCCAATTTCCGTCCCCGGACGCCGCGAAAAAACCGCGGCCCGGCCCCGCTCGCGGCGGCGGCCCTCCCCTGGCTGGCGGCCACGCTCCTCTGGCCGGCCCCGGCCGCCCTGGCCCAGGACAGCAGCTCCATGGTCCCCATACCCACGGTCAGCCTCTCCATGGACCAGACCAGCGAGCCGGAACGCATCGCCACGGTCATAAACATCCTCTTCCTCATGACCGTCCTGACCCTGGCCCCCTCCCTCCTCATACTCATGACCTCCTTTGTCCGCATCGTGGTG
>JAITUX010000074.1 GCA_031286085.1 Candidatus Adiutrix sp.
ATCTCCACCCGGCGGATATCCGCCCGGTCGGCCCCGAAATGGCCGTCCAGGGCCTGGCCGGCCCGGGCGCCGAGGGAGGTTCGGCCCTCCTCGATCCCGGTCTCTTCGGCCTCGCCCCGGAGGTTGATGAGAAATTCGCGGTCGCCGGGCGCGCCGTAGGTCTGGAGGCGGGCGTCGGCGAAGCCGGCCTCGCCCAAAACGGCCCGAATCTCCTCGGGGGCGACGTTCTCGCTGAAGCGGGCCTGGACCAGGGCGCCGCCGGCGAAGTCGATGCCCAGTTCCAGACCCTTGTTGAAGATGGAGGCCAGGCTGGCCAGGACCAGAAGGCCGGCCAAGGGCAGCGTGAGGCGGCGGCGGCCTATGAAGTCCAGGCTGACCCCGGGCTTGATTATTTCCAGGCGGCCGAGGCTCAGTTCCCGGCCGCCCTGGCGGCCCAGGCCCAGGTCGAAGACCAGCCGGGAGAAGAAGATGGCCGTGAACATGGAAGAGAGAAGGCCGATGGTCAGGGTCACGGCGAAGCCCCTTATGGGCCCGGTGCCGAACTGGTAGAGAATGAGGGCCACCAGGATGGAGGTCAGGTTGGAATCGAAGATGGTCCAGAAGGCCCTGTCGAAACCGGCGGCCACGGCCGCCCTGGGGGTCTTGCCGGCCCGCAGTTCTTCGCGTATGCGCTCAAAGATGAGCACGTTGGCGTCCACGGCCATGCCCATGGTCAGGACCAGGCCGAAGATGCCCGGGAGGGTCAGGGTGGCCCCCAGGGCGGCCAGGGCCCCCAGGATGATGGGGAAGTTGAAAATCAGGGCCGCGTCGGCCACCAGGCCGGCCCGGCGGTAATAGACGGCCATGAAGATGAGGATGAGGCCCAGGCCCAGGGCCCCGGCCTTGAGGCCCAGGCGGATGGAATCCTCCCCCAGGGTGGGGCCCACGGTGCGTTCCTCCAAAACCGAGACCGGGGCCGGCAGGGCGCCGGCCCGCAGGGCCACGGCCAGGTCCCGGGCCTCGTCGTAGTCGCGGATGCCGTTGATGACCGCCCGGCCGCCGCTGATCCTGTCCTGGATGGTGGGGGCGCTGTAAACCGCGCCGTCCAGGACTATGGCCAGGCGGCGGCCCTTGTATTCGCCGGTCAGGCGTTCAAACTGCCGCGCCCCCCGGGCATCGAAGGTCAGGGAGACTTCCGGCTGGGCATACTGGCTGGAGACCACCCGGGCGTCCACCAGGCCCTCGCCGGTCATCATGGGCTGCCGCCTGAGCAGGTAGGCCCTTTCTTCTCCGGGCGCGGCCCGGCCGGCCGGGCCTTCGCGGCCGTAGAGGATCTCCTCGCCGGCCGGCACCCCGTTTTTCAAGGCCCATTCGGCCGTGCGGGAGTCGTTCACCAGCTTGAATTCCAGCATGGCCGTCTTGCCGATGAGGGCCACGGCCCGCTGGGGGTCGCTCAGGCCCGGCAGCTGGATGACGATGCGGCCGTCGCCCTGGGGCCTTATGTCCGGCTCGGCCACGCCGAAGAGATCCACGCGGTTGCGGATGGTCTCCAAAGCCTGGCGGCCGGTCATCTCGCGCAGGTAGGCGGCCTCGGCCTCGGTCAAGGTCAGTTCGGCCTTAAGGCCGTTTTGATTGAAGGCCAGGTTGGAAAACCTCTTGGCCAGGAGATCCCTGGCCGCGGCCAGGCTAGCGGCCTCGGGGAATTCGGCCTCGATGACCGGGCGGTCCGGGTTCTTGGCCAGGCTCACGGCCGGAATGGCGGCTTCCGAGAGGGCCCGGCGCAGTTCGTCGGCCTGGCGGCCGAGGCTGTTGGCCAGGGCCACGTCCAAATCCACGCCCATGACCAGGTGGATGCCCCCCCGGAGGTCCAGCCCCAGGCTGATTTTCTTCTGCGGCCCCCAGGCCGGCGGGCTATCCAGGAAGGTCGGCAGAACCAGGGCGGTGAAGAACAGGAACACCGCCGCCACCAGGGCCAGACGCCACTTCAGCGAATTATCCATGGAGGGTTCTCCTTTTCCTGGGGCCGGCGGCCCCAGACCCCTTGGCCGGCTGGCGACAGATCAGCGCGGAGATCGGTGGCCGAAGCCGGAAGTTGGTTCGCGCGCCGCTCAGTTCTTGCCCTTGTCGTCGCCGCCCTGGCCGGGCTTGACGACCCGGCTGACGAAGCCCCGGCCGATCTTGACCCGCACCTGGGGCGCTATTTCCACGGTCAGCTCGTTCTGGTCGCTGCCGGTGATGACGCCGATGAGGCCGCCGCTGGTCTGGATGCGGTCGCCCTTTTGCAGGCTGTTTAGCATGGCCTGGTGTTCTTTCTGCTTTTTCTGCTGGGGGCGGAACAGGATGAGGTAGATGAACAGGAACATGCCCCCGAAGATCAGGAGGTTGGGCATGAGGCTGGGCGACTGGGCGGCGGCGGCTTCAGGAACGTCGCCGGCCCAGGCCAGGGCGGCGGCTAGGTTTAGGCTGAACATGGCGCTTTGGTCTCCGTCAGGCTGTGGGGTTTTGGATAAGCGTGCCCGGTCAGGAATAGCCCTCGGCCCGTCCCTGTTCCAGGCCTTCATGAAAGTTCCTATAATACTCCGAAAAGGTCCCTTTTAGCAAGGCCTCCCGGGCGCCGGCCGTCAGGTCCAGGTAATATTTAAGGTTGTGGACGCTGGCCAGGCGCATGGCCAGGGGTTCGCCGGTCTGGAAGAGGTGGCGCAGGTAGGCCCGGGAGAAGGAGCGGCAGGTGGGGCAGGAGCAGGCCTCGTCCACGGGCCTTTCGTCCTGGCGGTGGCGGGCGTTCCTGATGGCCAGGCGGCCGAGGCGGGTGAAGAGCTGGCCGTTGCGGGCGTTGCGGGTGGGCAGGACGCAGTCGAAGAGGTCCGCGCCGCGCCGGAGGCCCTCGATGATGTCCGCGGGGGCCCCCACGCCCATGAGGTAGAGGGGCTTGTTTTCGTCCAGGTCTTCGCGGGCCGCCTCCAGGGCCGCCCAGCGCTCGGCCGGGGGCTCGCCCAGGGCCAGGCCGCCCACGGCCTGGCCGGGCAGGTCCAGCGCGGCGGTCTCCCGGGCCGAAAGTTTTCGGAGATCCGGGTAAAAGCCGCCCTGGACAATGCCGAAGAGGGCCTGGCCGGTGGCTTTGGAAAGCCAGGCCGCCCGGCAGCGTTTGGCCCAGCGCAGGGTCAGGCCCAGGGATTTTTCGGCCTCGGCCCGGGTGGCCGGGTAGCCGGTGCACTCGTCCAGGCACATCATGACGTCCACGCCCAGGGCGGTCTGGACCTCCACGGCCCGTTCCGGGCTTAGAAAGGCCCGGGCCCCGTCGTAGGGGGAGCGGAAATCCACCCCTTCCTCGGTCAGGCGCCGGAGCGAGGCCAGGGAAAATACCTGGAAGCCCCCGCTGTCGGTCAAAATGGGGCCGTCCCAGCCCATGAAGCGGTGGAGCCCGCCCAGGCGGGCCACCAGGTCCTCCCCCGGCCGGAGCATGAGGTGGAAGGTGTTGGCCAGGACCATCCGGGCGCCCACGGTGCGGAGGTCGTCCGGGGCCACGGCCTTGACCGTGCCCCGGGTGCCCACGGGCATGAAGGTCGGGGTGGGGATTTCGCCGTGGGCCGTGGCCAGGAGGCCGGCCCGGGCCGGCCCGGCGGGGTCCCGGGCTTCGATGCGGAAACGGAGGTTCATAAGGTTTCAGCCCGTCTGGACCAGGCGGATGCCGGAGAGGACCAGGAGCAGGCCGGCGGCCAGGTACCAGCCCAGGCTTTCATCCAGGAACAGCCAGCCGCTTAAAAGGCCGAAGACGGGCATCAGGTTGATGAAGGCGGCGGCCCGGGCGGCGCCGAGGCGCCTGATGCCCTGGTAGTAAAGGGTGAAGCCCAGGGCCGTGCCCAAAAGGCCCAGGAAGGCCAGGCCGGCCCAGCCGGCCTGGCTGTAGCCCAAGGCCGGCCCCCCCTCCAGGATGGCGGCCGGCCCCAAAAAGGCCAGGCCGAAGAAACAGGCCCAGGTGGTGGACATGAGGGGGGAGAGGCGCTTTAAAACCAGCTTGCCCAGGATGGAATAGGCCGCCCAGCACACGGCGCAGGCGGCGATGAGCAGTTCGCCCCGGCCCAGGGCGCCGGTCAGAAGGTCGGCCGGCCGGCCCCGGGCGATGACCAGGGCGGAGCCGGCCAGGGCCGGGCCGAAGCCTAAAAGGCCGCGGGCGGTGATTTTTTCACGGAAGAAGAGGCCCAGGCCCAGGTAGGTCAGGCCGGGGTTGAAGGCCACGATGACCGAGGCCACCCCGGCCTCGGTGAGGCCCAGGCCCTTGATGAAGCAATAGTTATACCCGAACATGCCCGTGGCCCCCAAAAGGGCCAGGAGCAGCCAGCCGGCCGAATCCAGCCCGCGGGGCCACAGGCCGCCCTCCAGCCGCCAGGTCAGGGGGGCCAGGGCCAGGGCGGCCAGGACGAAGCGCCAGAAGGCGGCGGAAAAGGGCCCGCTCTCCGGGGCCACGATGCGGGCGGCCACGAAGGTTCCCCCCCAGGCCGCCATGGTCAAGAGGAGCAGGCCGCGGGTCAGGCTCTCCGCCCCCAGGGCTTTGGCAAACGGCATGGTCCATCCTCCAGGAAGGGCCTATTCTAGCCAAGCCCCCGGGCGCGGTCAAGGCTTTAACCGGCGGGCCGGCCGGCCAGGGGGTCCGGGGCCCCTCGGCCCCGGGCTTTTTTTTTGCCGGCCGCTGGTGTATAGTGGAAATTCGCCATTGGAAAATTTACGGGCCCGCGGGGCGGGCGGCCCGCCCGCCCCGGACGGCTTCGACAGCGAGGAACCCTTAAATGAGCGAGACCCTGACCAGCAGCGTGGACAAGATTTGCCAGGAAACGGATTGCGGTGAAAAAATAGCCGAGCTGACCCCGGAACAGCGCCACCTCTTCAAAAGCTTCACCTACTGCCCGTATTGCGCCGAAGAGATGACCCTGGTCTGCAATCACTGCCATGAGCAGCTGGCCAGCGCCGATTTCAAGTTCTGCCCCTGGTGCGGGGCCGCCTTTGAATGAAGGAGAAATATTCATGAGCGAAGCGAAGCTGCCGAAAATACAGGATTTCGATTTGGCCGGCAAGACGGTGCTGGCCAGGGTGGACCACAATGTGGTGGAGAAAGGCGTCATCAAGGATACCTTCCGCATAGATTCCACCTTCGGCCTCATCCATCACGTCGCCGCCCGGGGCGGCCACCTCATCCTGATGACCCACAACGGCCGCACCCGCGACGGCCAGACCGGCCGCATCAAGAGCGGGCCGGGCACGGCCGTTGACCCGGTGGCGGACTACCTGAACCGCAAGCTGGCGGCCGGCCTGGTCGTCCCCCAGTTGCCGGTTGACCCGGACTGGGGCATAACCAGGCTGGACGAAGCCGTCATGGGCCCCCTCCTGGGCCGCCTCAAGGCGCGCCAGGTGGGCGGGCTTTACCTGCCCAACACCCGCTGGTTCGCCGGCGAGGAATCCAAGGACGCCAAGACCCAGGCCCTGGCCGCCGAGTGGGCCGCCGTCGCCGACCTTTACGTCAACGACGCCTTCGGCTCCTGGCAGCCCCACGCCTCCACCTTCGACGTGGCCAAGGCCATGCCCGCCTGCGCGGGCTTCCTCATGCAGAAGGAACTGGATAACCTGGCCCGGGTGCTCAACCCGGAACCGCCCTTCGTAGCCGTGGTGGCCGGCGCCAAATACGACACCAAGATCGGCCCCCTGAACAAGCTCTACGACCAGGTCAGCCACCTCGTCCTGGGCGGCGTCATCTACAACGCCTTTCTCTGCGCCAAATACGGCATCGAGGTGGCCGGGGTGGAGGCCGAGGACGTGGAACTGGCCCGGGGCCTGGCGGCCAAGGATAAAAACGCCGGCAAGATCCTGGAGCCCAAGGCCCTGGTGGAATCCCAGGTTCTCGACCGGCGCGACCCGGCCCAGGTGCGGGTGGTCAAGACCGCCGAGTTCTCCCCGGGCCGGAAATACGCCTATTTCCTGGACGTGGCCCCGGAATCGTTCGATGATCCGGCCATCCGCGAACCCCTGGCCCGGGCCCGCACCGTCTTCGTCAACGCCGTCATGGGCCTGACCCCCCATTTCGGCGAAGGCAGCCGGGCCATATACGGCCTCATCGCCGAAAACGAAAAGGCCCTGAAGCTCTACGGCGGCGGCGACACCCTGGCCGAACTGAAAAACCTTCAGCCCGGCCTTTATATGCACGCCTTAGACGACCAGTCCTACTATTTCTTCACCGGCGGCGGCGCGGTGCTCACGGCCATAGAGCAGGGCTCGCCCTACGGGCTCAAGCCGGTCGAAGTCCTCTTGCGCCGGGGCTGAGCCAGGGCTCTGAGCCCTGGACCCAAAGGCCGCCCTGGCGACAGGCCGGCGCGAAGACCCGTAACCGTGGCCGGAAGTTCCTCAAAAGCGCCGCCGGCGCCCCGGCCGCCCTGGTCGGCGGCGCGGCTCATTTATACCGGGCTGGGGCTGGGCCTTTCCCCCAAGGCCCCCGGCACCTGCGGCACCGTTTTAGGCTGGCCCCTGTTCTGGCTGGCGGGCGACGGGCCTTGGCCTGTCCAGGCGGCCCTCTGGCTCCTGGTTTTCGGCCTCGGCTGGTGGGCCGCCCGGCGGGCGGAGGCGGAACTGGGCGTCCATGACGCGCCCGAGGTGGTCATCGACGAGGTGGCCGGCTACCTGACCACCGTTTTCCTGGCCCCCAACCGGCCGGCGGTCTGGCTGGGAGGTTTTATTCTGTTCAGGTTTTTTGATATATTGAAACCTTGGCCGGTTAATTGGGCCGACCGCCGCCTGCCCGGCGGCTTCGGGGTCATGGCCGACGACCTCCTGGCCGGGCTTTACGCCTGGCTGGTTCTGCGCCTGGCGCTCGCCCTGGCCCCGGGCTGGTTTTGAGGCGGGCGACGGGAGATACGGCCGTGGCCCTGGCCCGGCGTCTTACGGCGGCCGGGCTGACCGTGGCCGCGGCCGAAAGCCTGACCGGCGGCCGGGTGGCCGCGGCGCTTACGCGGCGGCCGGGGAGTTCCGCCTATTTCCTGGGTTCGGTGGTGGCTTACGCCAACGCGGCCAAAACGAACCTCCTGGGGGTGCCGGAGACGCTTCTGGCCGAACACGGGGCGGTGAGCGAAGCCTGCGTCCGGGCCATGGCCGAGGGCGCCCGCCGCCGCTTCAAGGCCGATTTGGCCGTGGCCGTCACCGGCATAGCCGGGCCGGACGGCGGGAGCCCGGCCAAGCCGGTGGGCCTGGTCTGGCTGGCCGTGGCCGGCGACCGCGGCGTCTGGACGGCCGTACACCGCTTCGCGGGCGCTCGCCGGGCCGTGACCGCGGCCGCCACGCTGGAAGCTTTGAGTTTCTTATATTCGTGCCTGGGGCCGTAGGCCCCGGAGGAGCCCGGGGAGGGGAGGACCGACAATGGCGGGAAATATCGTCAGGGGGCTGGCCGGCGGGTTCCTGGCCCTGGCCCTGGCGGCCGGGCCGGCCGAGGCCGGGGAAACGGCCCTGCGGGCCGGCCTAAGCCGCGGCACCAAGGCCTCCACCTCCTTCGACCTTTACCTGCAGCACTCCTTCGAACCCTGGCAGGAACGGGCCGCCTACCAGTTCGGCCCCTACGCCAACCTGGGCTACACCCTCTGGTCCGGCGACCTGGATAAGGCGGACCACCCCGAGACCGCCACCGATCAAATCTGGGGCCTGGTGGCCGCCCTGGGCCTGCGTTTCGACTGGAAGGCCTGGGAGGCGGCCCGGCCCTACCTGGCCTTCAACGTCGGCCCCTCCTATATTTCCGGGAGCGATTTCCTGGGCCGTGAAATGGGCGGGGGCCACTACCTCTTCAACCTGCGCGCCAGCCTGGGCCTGCGCTTCGGCGAGGAATACCGCCACAACCTGGGCCTGGACGCCTCCCACTTTTCCAACGCCTACACCAAGAGTTCCAACTACGGCTACAACGCCGTGGGCTTGTCCTACGGCTACGGTTTCCGGTGATAAAGGCATGAGAGCGGGCCTCATCGGCTGGCCGGGCAGCGGCCGGGACACTATTTTTTCCGCCCTGACCGGCCTGCCCCGGCCGCCGGCGGGCTCGGTCGAGCCGCGCCAGGGCGAGGCCCCGGTGCCGGATGACCGGCTGGATTTCCTTTCGGCCCGGTATCGGCCCCGCAGGCACACCCCGGCCCGGGTGGAATTCTTTCTGCCCCATCCGCCCGGTTCGCCCCAGGAGGCGCTCCGCGCCAGCCTGGAAAGGATAAGGGAGGCCGAAGTCGTCCTGGCCGTTCTGCGCAACTTCGCCCCGTCCGGCGCCGCGCCGCCCGACCCGGCCCGGGAAGCGGCCGGGCTGGAGACGGAACTCATGCTCGGCGACTACCTGGTGGTTCAGAAACGCCTGGAGCGGCTGGCCGAGGAACAGAAGCGGGGCCGGAAGGGCGATCCCGAGGAAGCGGAATTTCTGGCCCGGGGCCTGGCCGAACTGGAGGCCGGCCGCCCCCTGCGCCTGGACCCGGCTTTCGCCCGCCACCCCAAGCTCAAGGGTTTCGCCTTTCTCTCGGCCAAGCCGATTTTGGCGGTCTTGAACAACGGCGAGGCCGACGAGGCGGCGGCGGATTTGGGCGGGCTGCCCTGGCCCCGGCTGGTGGTGCGGGGCCGCCTGGAAGAGGATTTGGCCGCCCTGCCGCCAGGCGAGGCGGCCGAGTTCCTGGCCGGCTACGGCCTGGCCGAGCCGGCCGCGGCCCGGGTCATCCGGGAAGTCTATGGCCTCATGGGCCTGCGGAGCTTCTTCACCGTGGGCGAGGATGAATGCCGGGCCTGGACCATCGCCGCCGGGGAAACGGCCCTGGCCGCGGCCGGCGCCATCCACTCGGACATCCAGAAAGGCTTCATCCGGGCCGAAGTGGTGGCTTTCGAGGATTTCCGGGCGGCCGGCAACATGAACGAGGCCCGGAAGAGGGGCTTTTTCAGGCTGGAGGGCAAGACCTACGTGGTGGCCGACGGGGATATAGTCCACTTCCGGTTCAACGTCTGAACGGTTGCGGGGTGAACGAGGGTGGGGCGCATCCTGGTCATAGACGACGACCTGAGCCTCCGGGAAATGCTGGAGATGATGCTGCGCGGCGCGGGACACCAGGTCAGCCTGGCTGAAGACGGCCTCTCGGGGCTGGCCGCCGCCGGGGGCGGCCGTTTCGACCTCCTCATCAGCGACTTGAAAATGCCGGACTTAAGCGGCCTGGACCTCCTGAAGCGCCTCCGGTCCGAGGGGCTGACCACGCCCCTGATCCTGGTTTCGGCCTACGCCCGGCCCGACATGGCCGTGGAGGCCATGCGGGGCGGGGCCTACGATTTCATACCCAAGCCCTTCAAGCCCCGCGACCTAATGGCCGTGGTGGATTCGGCCCTGGCCCACCGCAACGTGGAGCAGGAACGCCGGGCCCTGGCCGACATGGTGCTTTCCAGCCAGCGCTTCGGCGGCATGGTGGGCTCCTCGCCGGCCATGCTCCCGGTTTACGATTTGGTCCGGCGGGCGGCCCAGACCTCCACCAGCATCCTCATCACCGGCGAAAGCGGCACCGGCAAGGAACTGGTGGCCCGGGCCGTCCATGAGCATTCCGATAGGGCCGACCGCGAATTCGTGGCCATCAACTGCGGCGGCGTCCCGGAAAACCTCATGGAAAGCGAATTGTTCGGCTACAAGAAGGGCGCCTTCACCGGGGCCTCGGCCGACAAGAAGGGCCTGGTGGCCATGGCCGACGGCGGCACCCTCTTCCTGGACGAGCTGGCCGAACTGACCCCGCCCATGCAGGTCAAGCTCCTGCGGGTCATCCAGGAAAAGACCTTCCGGCCCGTGGGCGGCGACCGGGAGGAGAGAAGCGACGTCCGCTTCATCTCGGCCACCAACAAGAACCTGGAGGCGGAAACCATCGGCGGCCGCTTCCGGGAAGACCTCTATTACCGCTTGAACGTCATCAACATCCACCTGCCGGCCTTAAGGGAACGGCCTGGCGATATCCCCGTCCTGGCCCATTTTTTCCTGGAAAAATACAGCCGGGCCCAGAACAAGGACGTCCACAAGCTTTCGGCCTACGCCCTGGACATCCTCTCGCGCTACCATTTCCCCGGCAATGTCCGGGAATTGGAAAACATCATCGAGCGCTCCGTGGCCCTGGAGCAGTCCAACATCATCCTGCCGGAAAGCCTGCGCCTGGCCGATTTCAAGCGGAACGCCGCCCCGCCGCCCGCCGCCTCCCGGCCTTCCCGGCCCCTGTTCGCGCCGCCCGCAGCCGTCCGTTCTTTCGGCGAGCTGGCCGAGCTTCTGCCGGGGCTGCCGGCGGGCGGGCTGGACGAGCTGATGGCCGGCCTGGAGGCCTATTATTTCTACCGGAGCCTCATCGCGGCCCGGGGCGGGCGCGGCCGGGCCGCGGAGGCCCTGGGCATCAGCCCCTGGCGGCTGCGCACCCGCCTGGCGGCCTGCGGGCTGGCCGATTTGAATTACCAGGAACTCCTGGCCCTGGGCGAAGACCGCTTTCCCAAGCCGGACCTGCCCCCCGGCCTGGCCCCGGATTGGTCCGGCGGGGAGGCGGCCCTGGACGACATCCTCATCGCCGTGGAACGCCACTTAATCCGCCGGGCCCTGGCCGCGGCCGGGGGCAACAAGACCGAGGCCGCCTCCCTCCTGGGCCTGTCCCGCCGCTCCTTCCAGCGCCGCCAGGAGCGCACCGGCGGCGCCGGCCCGGGCCAGGCCGCCTGACCAGCCGGGGGAGGAGACGGCCGTGGACGCGGAAATATGGGGCGAATCCGAGGCCATCCTGGCCGTCAAGAGCCGCCTGTCGCGGGCGGCCAAGGTGAACCGCCCGGTCCTCATCACCGGCGAAAGGGGCACCGGCAAGGAATTGGCCGCCAACCGGCTGCACTACCTTTCGCCCCGCTGGCAGGGGCCCTACCTGACCCTGAACTGCGCGGCCCTGAATCCCGGCCTTCTGGAATCGGAACTCTTCGGGTATGAATCCGGGGCCTTCACCGGGGCCGGGCGGACCCGGCCCGGGCGCTTCGAGGCGGCCGACGGCGGCACCCTCTTCCTCGATGAAATCAGCCACCTGAGCCTGGCGGCCCAGGCCAAGATACTGCGGGTGGTGGAATACGGCTCCTTCCAGCGCCTGGGCAGCCCCAGGGAAATGCGGGTGGACGTGCGCCTGGTCTCGGCCGCCAACGTCGATCTGTGGGCCAGGGCCGAGGCCGGGGAGTTCCGGCCCGATCTCCTGGACCGCCTGTGCTTTGAAATCATACCCCTGCCGCCCCTGCGGGAGCGTGAGGGCGACGCCCTGCGCCTGGCCCACCTCTTCGCCGCCCGCATGGCCGGAGAACTGGGGCTGGGCCAGACGCCGGCCTTCACCCCGGCCGCGGCCGCGGCCCTGGCCCGGCACCCCTGGCCCGGCAACGTGCGGGAACTGAAAAACACCGTGGAA
>JAITUX010000176.1 GCA_031286085.1 Candidatus Adiutrix sp.
CGGCGCGGAGGCCGGCGGCGCTTTATTGACCGGGAGAGGGCTTTAAGTATATAATCAAAAAATTGCGCTCAGGCCGAAATAGGGCCCGGATAAGGTGAAGGAATGAAACTGGAATTCAAGGCCGGGGTGTTGACCGAACCGGGGCCGGCGACCGCCGTTCTGCTGGAGGAAGGCCCGGCGGAGGACGTAAGCGGCCGGCCCGAACTGGCCGCTGTGGCCGGCCTAATCAGGCCCCTGATCCCGGACCAGTTCAAGGCCGGTTTTTTGAAGGAACTGCCTTTGAAGACCGAAGGGGGCTGGCTGCTTTTGGTGGGCCTGGGCCGGCCCCCCGCCGGAAGTTCGGGAACGCCCCCGGCCCGCCTGGTCGAAGCCTCGGCCGCGGCCGTGAAAATGGCCTGCGGCCTGGGAGCCCGGCGGCTGGACCTTATTCTGCCGGGCCTCGGTTCCCCCCCGCCCGGCGAGGTCCTGGAACTGGCCGCCCTGGGCGGCCGCCTGGCCCTCTACCAGCCGGACCGCCTCAAGACCTCGCCCAAGCCCCGGCCGGCCCTGGCCGGCTTAAGGCTCTGGGGCCGGGACATCCCCAACGGGCCGGAACTGGTTCGCCTGGCCGAGGCCGCGGCCGAGGCCGTCATCCTGGCCCGGACCCTGGGCGACGAACCCGGCAACCTCCTTTATCCCGAAAGTTTCGCCCGCCGGGCCGAGAGCCTGGCCCAGGCCCGGGGCCTTAAAACCCAGGTGCTGGATGAAAAGGGCCTGGCCCGGGGGAAGTTCAACCTGCTCCTGGCCGTGGGCGGGGGCAGCCGCCGGCCGCCCCGGCTGGTCACCCTGACCTACCGGGGCGCCCGGTCCAAGGCCCCCGTGGTCCTGGTGGGCAAGGGCCTGACCTACGATTCCGGGGGCTTGTCCCTCAAGCCCCCGGCCAACCTGGCCGCCATGCATACGGACATGGTCGGCGCGGCCGCCGTGTTGGCCGTGGCGCTGGCCGCGACGGAGTTGAAGTGGCCCCTTAACCTGGCCGCCATCCTGCCCCTGGCCGAAAACATGCCCGGCGGCGGGGCCTACCGGGTGGGGGACGTCCACTCAAGCCGTTCCGGCCGCAGCGTGGAGATAACCAACACCGACGCCGAGGGCCGCCTGGTGCTGGCCGAGGCCCTGACCTTGGCCGGGGAGATGAAGCCGGCCGCCGTCATCGACGTGGCCACCCTGACCGGGGCCTGCGCCGTGGCCCTGGGCGGCAACTGCGCCGGGCTCTTCGCCAACGACGACCGGCTGCGGGCCGACCTCCTGGCCGCGGCCGAGGCCGCGGGGGAGAACCTCTGGCCCCTGCCCCTCCTGGACGAATATGAGGAACTCCTGGAGAGCCAGGTGGCCGACCTCATGAACGCCCCGGCCGCGGCCCAGGGCGGGGCCATAAACGCCGCCCTCTTCCTGCGGAAATTCGTCCCGCCCGGCGTCCCCTGGGCCCACCTGGACATCGCCGGGCCGGCCCGCACGGCCAAGGCCCGGCCAGGATTCCCGGTGGGGGCCAGCGGTTTCGCCGTGCGCACCCTCCTTCGCCACCTGCGCCGCCTGGCCGGCCGGGCCTGACCCCCGCGCGTGGGCCGCGACCCGGCCGCCCCGGCCGAAAGGGGCGAAGCGGCGGAAGAATTGGCCGAAGTGGGCCTGGCCAAGCTCCTGCTTTTTCCGGCCAAGCTGGCCGCCCTCCAGGCCCCCGGGCCGGACCCCGGCTTCCCCGTTTCGGTGGAATTGTCCCTGACCAGCCAATGCCGCCAGGACTGCGTCTGGTGTTCCGACAGGAACCTGCGCTCCCGCTCGCCCGACCGCCTGGATACCGCGCTCCTTAACCGGCTCTTTGAGGACCTGGCCCGGGGCGGCGCCCAAGGCGTGACCATAGAGGGCGGGGGGGAACCCACCCTGTCGCCCCTGTTCCCGGCCGCGGCCCGGGCCGCCCGGGCCAAGGGCCTGGCCGTGGGCCTCATCACCAACGGGCTGGATATCTTCCGCCCGGGCCTGGATTTGGCCGACTACCGGGACTTCGAGTGGATCCGGGTGAGCCTGGACGCGGCCGACCCTTCCACCTACAAGGCCCTGAAAGGCACGGACGGCTTCGCGGAAGTGCTGGCCAACCTTGAGCGTCTGGCCGCCCTGAAACCGGCCCTGACCTTGGGCGCCGGCTATGTGCTGACCAACCGGAACGACCGGCCCGAGGACCTGGCCCGCCTGGCCGAGACCCTCCGGGGCCTGGGCCTGGATTACCTCCACATCCGCCCGGTGGTGGACCACCCGGACCTGGCCAGCCGCCGCGACCTGGGTTTTTTGCGGAACTCCTTCGTCAACCTGGCGGCCCTGGCCGATAACGCCGCCTCCGGCAACGCCGGCCTGCCCTGCCGGGCTCACAGCCTGTCCTCGGTCGTCGGCGCCGACGGCCTGGTCTGGCTCTGCGGCCGGCTTAACGCCGCCCCCCGGGTCCGGCCCCTGGGCGACCTGACCCGGGCCGGCTTCGCGGAAATCTGGGCCGGGGAGGAAAGGCGGCGCCAGGCGGACCTCGCGGCCTCGGCCGACTTCTGCCGGGCCAACTGCCCCCCCTGCCGCCTGACCAAATACAACCGCCTGCTCCGCCGCCTGGCCCGCCTTAAGACCCGTCATTTCATATGACGGGTCTTTGTCGTTTTGCTTAAAACAGTCTGTTGTTTTTCCGGCCTTAGTGCTATAATTGGAAAATGATTTTTGGCCCTGGGGCCGAAGTCCGGCCTTTGCCGGCCGGCGGCCCCGAGGCCTGCGGTTCCAAGACCGTTCACGAAAGGTAAAATTTGACTTTAAACGCGGCGGCCGGCCCAGGGAAATTCTTCCTGGGGCTGGACGTGGGTTCCATAAGTGTGAAGGCCGCTTTGATTGACGAGGAAGGCCGGCTGGCGGACAGCCTCTACCTGCGTCATCAGGGCCGGCCTTTCGTCATTCTGGAAAAGGCCTTGACGGAGCTGACGGGCCGCTTCCCGGCCGAGTCCGTCGCGGCCACGGCGGTGACCGGGGCCGGGGCCGGGGAACTGGCCGGGCTTCTGGGCGGCGAGGCGGCGGGCGAGATCCTGGCCCTGACCCTGGCCGCGGAAACCTGGCCCCAGGCCAAGAGCCTCATCGACATCGGCGGAGAGGACACCAAGGTCCTGTGGTTCGGCCGGGAAAACGGCCGCTTCGGCCTGGCCGATTTCGCCATGAACACCCTCTGCGCCGCGGGCACGGGTTCCTTCCTCGACCAGCAGGCCCACCGCCTGGGCTACAGCCTCCCGGAATTCGGCCGCCTGGCCTTGAAAAGCCAGGTCCCGCCCCGGGTGGCGGGCCGCTGCGGCGTCTTTGCCAAAAGCGACATGATCCACCTGCAGCAGGCGGCCGTTCCCGATTATGAAATAGTTTACGGCCTCTGCCTGGCCATGGCCCGCGGGCTCAAGAGCGGCCTGGCCCGGGGCCGGCCCCTGCCCGCCCCCATCCTGTTCACCGGGGGGGTGGCCGCCAATCCCGGCCTCCGGCGGGCCTTGTCGGAAGTGCTGGGCCTGGCGGAAGACGAGCTTATTGTGCCCGAGACCCATTTCGTCTTCGGGGCCCTGGGCGCGGCCCGAGAGGCCCTGAAGAACGCGGGCGGCCGCCGGCCGGGGCTGGATTTGGCCCCGCTTTCGGCTTTCGCGGCCCGGGACCACCGCCCCCCCGAGCGCCTGGCCCCCCTCCCGGCCCCTTCCGGCCGCCCCAATATCGCGGTGTTCGAGGAGCTTAAGGAGAAGCGGGAGGTTTACCTGGGGGTGGACGTGGGCTCGGTGAGCACCAACGTGGTCCTGATAGCCCCCGACGGCCGCCTGGTCCTCCGGCGCTACCTGCCCACGGCCGGCCGGCCCCTGGAGGCCATAAACGCGGCTTTCGCCGACCTGCCCGACTCGGTCCGGGAAAAGGCCCGGGTCCTGGGGGCCTGCACCACCGGCTCGGGCCGCCATCTTTCGGCCGACTACCTGGGCGCGGATTTGACCGTCAACGAGATCACCGCCCAGGCCGCCGCGGCCGTGGCCCTGGACCCCCTGGTGGACACCATTTTCGAGATCGGGGGCCAGGATTCCAAGTTCATCGCCCTGGCCGACGGGGTCATCGTCGATTTCATGATGAACAAGGCCTGCGCGGCCGGCACCGGCTCCTTTTTGGAAGAGCAGGCGGAGAAGCTGGGCCTGGACATAAAGGAGGAATTCGGCGCCGCGGCCCTGGCCGCGAAAAACCCGGTCCTCCTGGGCGAGCGCTGCACCGTGTTCATGGAATCGGACCTGGTCCATTACCAGCGGCAGGGCGTGGGCACGCCGGACCTGGCCGCCGGGCTCTGCCACGGCATAGTGGCCAATTACCTGGGCCGGGTGGTGGAGACCCGGCCCGTGGGCCGGCGCGTCTTCTTCCAGGGGGGGACCGCCTTCAATCCCGGGGTCCACGCGGCCTTCGAGGCCCGCCTGAAGCGGAGCCTCACCGTGCCCGACAACGCCGACGTCACCGGGGCCATCGGCGCGGCCCTGGTCGCCCGCGACCGCCGCGCCTGGGCGGAAAGCCGCTTCGTGGGCTTCGACCTCGGGAAACGGCCCTACGAAATAAAGAGTTTCGAGTGTTCCTCCTGCGACGACCGCTGCGATATCCGCCAGGTGACCGTGGCCGGGGGGAAGCCCTTTCACTACGGCAGCCGCTGCGGCCGCTTCGACGAGGAGGGGCGGCGGGAGGCGGCCGCGCAAAAGCCCGACCTCTTTGAATACCGGGCCGAACTGGCCTACAATTCCCAGGAGCTGCAAGACCTCCTGGCCCGGGGGGAGACCGCGGGCCGGCGGACCATGGGCCTCATGCGCTCCATGACCTTCAGCGAAATGGGGCCCTTCTGGTCGGTCTTCTGGGCCCGCCTGGGCTTTCTGCCCGTCTGGTCCAAGCCGACGGACAAGGACATCATCCGCCAGGGCTGCGAAAAGACCGGCGGCGAGTTCTGCTTCCCCATCAAGGCGGCCCACGGCCACCTGGCCGACCTCCTGGAACG
>JAITUX010000192.1 GCA_031286085.1 Candidatus Adiutrix sp.
TTTTTTAGAAACGGCGTATAATTTCCCATTTCTATGATTATTCCTCCACAAATAAATCAAAGAAAAGAAGGCCCGCCAGCCTTTCACCGGCCCCGGGTATTACAAAAACCAGAATCCGCCTGTATTAAGGAAGTCACCGGTCCGCCGCCTGGTTCTCCCGCTTAATCAGGAGGCCGCTCAACTGCTCTATTTTCAGCAGAAGCTCCTTTTCCCGGCGCGGGCTCACCGAGAGCCCCTCCGTCTCCGACTTCGTCATCTCCCCTTCGCCGAAGAACAGCCAGTCCCTGGATATATGGGGGTAGATTTCCTGAATCCTGAACAGAACGGGCCATAAATTATTCTGCCGGCCGCGGGAAAACCAGCTGTTGAAAGTCGTCTGCCTGATATCAAGCTGCTTGGCCAAAGCGGCCCTCGACTTGGCCATTCTTCTTATGAACTCGTCAATCCTTTCGTAAAGCTCCATGCATCACTCCTGGCGCCTTTCGGCCATGACCGCCAAGTAGCGGGGCAGAATTTTGGCCGGCGGGCCCGTGTCCCGCACCCGGCCGCCATCCAGCCAGATGAGCCGGTCGCAGTTTTCCACCGTGGTCAGGCGGTGGGCAATGATGACGACCGTGGTTCCGGCCGCCAGCCGCCTGATGGTTTCGGCGATGAGGTTTTCGCCGGCTTGGTCCAGGGCGCTGGTGGCCTCGTCGAAAATGATGATTTTCGGCTTGGCGAACAGGGCCCGGGCGATGGCGACCCGCTGGGCCTGGCCCCCGGAAAGCCCCCGCCCCCCCGCGCCCAGGGGCTGATCAATGCCTTGCGGGTGCCCGAAGACAAAATCCGCGGCCGCCGCGCGGCAGGCTTCCGCCGCGGCCCGGCGGTCATACTCCCCGCCCCACTGGCTGAAGGCCACGTTGTCGGCCACCGTGCCCTGCAGAAGCAGGGGGTTCTGGGGCACGAAACCCACCAGGAGCACATAGGCCGCCCGGGCGGAGGGGCTCAGTTCCCGCCCGTCCACCAAGAAACGGCCGGCTCGGGCCCGGACCAGGCCGGTCATCAAGAAGGCCAGGGTGCTTTGGCCGGCCCCGGGAACCCCGATGAGCCCGACCTTCTCCCCCTTGGTTACGCAAAGGCTCAGGCGGGAGAGGGCCGGCTCCCGGCCGCCCGGGTAGGTGAAGCCGGCCTCTTCAAGGGCCAGGCTTTTTTCAAAGCGAAAATCGGGGTCCGGCGCCGGCTTGGGCTCGGGGTCTTCGGCGATGAAGGTTTCCAGAAGTTCCAGGCAGCTCGCGGCCGCCGGACGCAGGGTCCGGATGGCGACGGCGTAACCCAAGGTGCGGCTGACAGCCGGCAGCACCCGCCAGGCCGTGAGCATGAGCATGGAAGTGGCCGAGACGATGACGGCCATGGGCAGGCCCCGGGCCAGCATGACCACCGTAACCAGGGCGATGGTTCCGAAGCCGATTATTTCCAGCACATAAGCGGGCAGATACCCGGCGAAGGACTGAAAGGCCTTGACCGGCTTGCCGGCGGCCATGAGCGCGGCCATTTTTTCAAAAAAAACCTCTTCCCGGCGGTAGAGAAGCACTTCCCGCAGGCCCTGAAGCAAGGCCTGCCGCTCGGCGCCCTCGGCCTGGATCAAGGCGTTGGCCTTAAGCCCGGCCCGGTCCAGGCGGCGGCGCAGGGACAGGTAGGTTCCCAAACCGCCCAGGGAGAAGACCAGGGCCACGGCCAGGGTGAGCCCGGGCTGCGCCAGAAAAAGGCTGGCGAAGAGGGCCAGGCAACAGAAGACGTGGCTGTAGAGCAAAAGCAGGGCCACCAGAAAGGCCGACAACTGCGCCCGCAGGCTGAACTTGTGAAACACGGCCGGGCTTTCCGGGGAAAGATGCCAGAAATAGTCTTTGTTGAGATAGCGCCTCAAGGTTTCCCGGCCGATATGAAGGCTCACCTCTTCGGAAAACAAGGTGGTCCGGCGGGAGACCAGGGCGGTGAGGAGAACTTTAAAAAGGATGAAGCCGGCCATGAGAAGACTGGTGAACATGACCAGCCGGCGAGGGTCGGCGCTCCACTCCGCCAGGGCCGGGCTCAAGGCCAGGAAGGGCCTGATAATGACATTGCTCCGGGCGGCCCCGGGAGCGGCGACGCTCAAGGCGAACAGGGAAATGACCAAGAGAGCGCAGATTTCGCTCACGGCCGCGGCGAACTGGGTGAAGAACACGGCCCAAAAGCCGAACCGCAGGCGGCCCGGCAAAAGGCGGTAAAGCCTTCGGCCGTCCTTGATGAAGGCCTGGTAAACCATGCGGGGCAGCTTCGGGAGGCTTAAAAAGTTCATGCCGGCCTCTACACCCGGCCCATAAAGACGGCCAGGCCCATGGCCAGTTGCTCGGCCCGAAACTGGCGGTGGAAGCCGCCGGCCAAGAAACGCCGGAGCCGCCGGAAAGGGTTTGGGCACCGGCGCAATTCAAGCAGGTTTTCCAGGCCGCGGCGGTTTTCCGGTGTGAGACGCCAGGCCGCCTTCTGGAGAGCGGCAAGCTGCAGACCGACGATACGCCGCCAATCGCCGGCCAATACCCTTTGCAGCCTGTTCCACCGGTTGCGCCAGCCCCGGTTGCAGCCGACGAGGTTTTTCCCATGCTGGCGATAACGCACCAGGGGCTCCGGGTCGTAGATCAACCGCCCGCCGCAGCCGCTGACAATCTGGTAGGCCCACCAGTCGTGGGAACACAGGTCAAAAGGGTAGCCGCCGATAATGAGTTCCCGGGCCGGCCGGTTGAAAACCATGGTGTTCCCGCCGCCGCAATTTTGCAGCAAGGCGTTTAAAAAAGCGGGGGGCCGGCGGTTCAAAAGAGGCGAAAAGCCGTAATCCCGGCCCTGGCTATCCATAAGAACGGTGCGGCCGCAATAAAGGGCCGGCTCGTCCTGGCCGTAGGGGGCCAGGCGGGCCAGGGAACGGGCCAGTTTTTCAGGCAGCCAGATATCGTCCTGGTCGGACCAGGCGAAATAATCGGCGTTCAGGTCCTGCCTGGCAGTGAGGGTAAGGAAATTGGCCTGGAAGCCCCGCCCCGGCCCCCGCTGGAGGCGCAGCCGGTCGCGGCCCCAGGCCTCCCGGCGGCGGCGCAGAATGTCCAGGGTGGCGTCGGCCGAGCCGTCGTCGGAGACCCATAAACGCCAGTTTTCATGGGTCTGGGCGGCCAGGGAATCCAACTGCCGGGGCAGGAATTCGGCGCCGTTATAGGTGGCCATGAGAACGGCCACCTGAAAAGGCGGGGCGGCGGTCATGAGGCCGCCCGGGGGGCGGAAGAATAAGACCTTAAGCCCCCCCAGGCGGCCGGAGAGGTCTTTGAAGATAAATTTAATGATTTTAGATAATTATGAGAGAGAGAGAGAGAGAGAGAGAGCAAATATTATGCCAAATCAAGCGGTTTAAGCTTGAAATATCGCAAAAATTTGGCTGCCCGGCGGTCTTCATAAAAATTCAGCTCATTTCAAACAAATTTTCATTCAAGAATACCATAAAATTAATCGCTGTCAAGATTCAAGTCGCTTTCCCCGGCCAGCCGACTGAAAAAGCCGGGGCCGGCCGCCGCCGCTTACGGCCGGCCGCCCAACAGCGGGCCAAGAGCCGGGTTGACGTAAACCGGCCCGGCGGTTACAATAAATAATTGACGTCAAAGGAGCGGGGCATGAATGAAACCAGTCAACTCATGGAGGC
>JAITUX010000095.1 GCA_031286085.1 Candidatus Adiutrix sp.
CGACCCGGACATGAACCGCCTGGTTTCGGCCCTGGACTCCCGGGCTCTCGTCTCTTCCTCCGACGCCCACAGCCCCGAAAAGCTGGGCCGGGAGGCCACCATCATCCGCGGCCCCCTGACCCGCGCGGCTCTGGCCGAGGCCCTGGCCGGGGGGCCGGCTTTGGGGGGCACGGTGGAATTCTTCCCGGAAGAGGGGAAATACCACTTGGACGGCCACGCCGACTGCGGCCCGCCCCTGACCCCGGCCGAGACCAGGAGCCTGGGCGGCATCTGCCCGGTTTGCGGCCGGCCCTTGACCATCGGCGTTCTCCACCGGGTCTCCCAACTGGCCGACCGCGACCGCCCCGGCGGCCCCCGCCTCCCCGACCAGCACCTTCTGCCTTTGGCCGAACTTTTGGGCCAGATTTTCGGCCAGGGCCCGGCCAGCCGGGGACCGGCCCGAAGCTACGAACTCCTGACCAGGGAATTCGGCGGGGAACTGCCCTTGCTTTTGGAAGCCGACCCGGCCGACCTGGAAACGGCCGGCGGACCCCTTCTGCGCCTGGGGGTGGAACGGATGCGCCAGGGCCAGGTGACGGCCGTGGGCGGCTTTGACGGCCGCTTCGGCACCATAACGGCCATCCGGCCCGAGGACCGGGCGGCCGCGGCCGGCCAGGGCCGCCTGTTCCAGGCTGGGGCCGTGGGCCTCAGACCACAAAATTTCATCGACCTTCCGGCTCCGGCTGCTGCTCTACGCGCTGACTCAACGCCCGCCGAATTCGAGTCCAGGGCTCAGCCCTGGCTTCCGGCTTCGGCTGCCGATCCCCGCGCCGGCTCAACGCCCGCCGAATTTGGGTCCAGGGCTCAGCCCTGGCTGGACGAAAGCCAGGCCCGGGCCGTCACCTCCAAGGCTTCGGCCCTGGCGGTCCTGGCCGGCCCGGGCGGGGGCAAGACCCTGGTGCTGGTCCACCGGGCGCTCTGGCTCATCCGGAACGGGTTGGCCCGGCCCGAAGAAGTCCTCCTGACCACCTTCACCCGCAAGGCGGCCGAAGACCTGGCCCCGCGCCTGGCGGCCGCCCTCTCCGAAGCGGACCGGCCCCGCATCCTGGTCACCACCCTCCACGGCCTGGCCTACCGGTTCCTGAAGGCGGCCCAACCGGATTGGGACCTGGCCCCGGCCGATTTCCTGGCCGACCTCCTGAAGCGCGCCGCCCGGCCGGCCGGCCTGACCCCGGCGGCCCTGGCCAACCTAATCTCCCTGGCCAAGAACCGGCCGCCTAAAAAGCCGGACGACCAAGCCCCGGCCAAGGCCCTGGATATCTACCAGGCCGCCCTGGCCGAACGCCGTTTCTGGGATTTCGACGATCTCATATTGCGGGCCGTCCCGCCGGCCGACCGGCCCTTCCGAACCGTGCTGGTGGATGAGTTCCAGGACCTAAGCCCGGCCCAGTTCGATTTCCTGACCCGGCTATTAGGCCCGGAGGGACCGGACCGGTCAGGCGCCCTGACCGTCATAGGCGACCCCGACCAGAGCATCTACGGCTTCCGGGGGGCCGACCCGGGCCTGGCCGGCCGCCTCAACGCCCTGCCCGGAGGACTGACCACCATCACCCTGGCCGTCAACTACCGCTCCACCCGAACCATCTTAGAGGCCTCGGAAAGCCTGTGGCCCCGGACCGGCCGCCCCAGCCGCCGGGCGGCCCGGGGCGAAACCGGGCCCAGGCTGACCCGGGCTGTCCTGCCCACCGCCGGCGGGGAGGCGGCCTACGTGGTGAAACGGCTGACGGCCCACCTGGGGCTGTTGAAGCTGGGCCTGGGCGCCTCGGCCCGCCAGGACGCCGAATTCATGCCCGGCCTGCATTTCGGGGATATTGCCGTCCTGTTCCGCCTGCGCGCCTTGGGCCCGCCCCTGGCCGAGGCCCTGACCGCCGCCGGCCTGCCCTGGCAGATGTGCGGGGAAGAGCCCCTGACCGCCGCGGACCACCTGGATTGGACCGCGGACAAAATCAGCCTCCTGACCATGCACGCGGCCAAGGGCCTGGAGTTCAAGCTGGTCTTCGTCATCGGGGTCGAGGCCGGGCTCTGCCCCTATCTCCGGCCGGACCAGGAGACGCCGGAGGCCTCCCCCGACCCCGGGGCCGAAGAACGCCGCCTCTTCTACGTGGCCCTGACCCGGGCCCGGGACCGCCTCTACCTGACCCGGGCCGCCCGGCGCCGGCTCCACGGCCGGACCCTGGCCGGCGAGCCTTCCCCCTTCTGGGCCGCCCTGCCCCGGGAACTCTGCGCCGATCCGCCGGCCTCCCAAGCCAGGCGGCCGGAGAAACGGAAAACCCTGTTCGACCTGTAAAGCGGCCAACTTGAACCGGCCGGCCTATTATGCTAATCTCGCCCGAAGGCGTGGTGGTCAATTCCCACCCCGTCAACCAGCAGCTCGTCCCCTGGGGCCCTAAGGCAGCGCCGTCCGGTGAAGCGATGAAAACCGAATCCCCCCGTCACGTCGCCATAATCATGGACGGCAACGGCCGCTGGGCCGCCCGGCGGGGCCTGGACCGGGAACTCGGCCACCAAGCCGGCGCCGAGCCGGTGCGGGCGGCGCTCCGAGCCGCCCAAAAGGCCGGGGTCAGCTTCCTGACCCTCTACGCCTTCTCCACGGAAAACTGGGGCCGGCCCCAGGGCGAAGTGCGGGGCCTGTTTGAATTGCTCCAGCAATACCTGCAATCGGAAACGCCGGAACTTCTGGCCTCCGGGATCCGCCTCCAGGCCATCGGCGACACTTCGGCCCTGCCGGAATCAGCCCGCCAAACCCTGGCCGCGGCCCAGGAACTGACCCGGGCCAACCGGGAACTGACCCTGACCCTGGCCCTGTCCTACGGCAGCCGGGCCGAACTGACCCGCGCGGCCCGCCTTTTGGCCCAAGCCGCCGCCGAAGGCCGTCTGGACCCGGCCGAAATCACCCCGGACCGCCTGGCCGCGGAACTCTGGACCTCCGGCCTGCCCGACCCGGACCTCCTCATCCGCACCGGCGGCGACCTGCGCCTGTCCAACTTTCTGTTATGGCAATGCGCCTACACCGAACTTTATTTCACCCCCACCCTCTGGCCTGATTTCAGCGAAGATGATTTCCAGGCCGCCTTGGCCGCCTACGCCGGCCGCGAGAGACGTTACGGCCTGACCTAGTGAATCACCTAACAAAAATCCTCATTCATAAGCGATTCACTGGAGCCTATATTTTACTATGGAGCGAAATTCAGGAGGATTCATGAAACAGCCCGTAACCACGGATAAGGCCCCGGCCGCCATCGGCCCCTATTCCCAAGCCGTCGTCTGCGATTCCACCGTCTATGTTTCCGGCCAGCTGGGCCTTGACCCGGCCACCGGCCGCCTGCCTGAAACCACCCTCGAACAGGCCCGGCAGAGCCTGACCAATTTGCGGAACGTCCTGGAAGCCGCCGGTTCCGGCCTGGACCAGGTGCTGCGGGTGGGCATCTTCATGGTGGACCTGGCCGATTTCAAGGCCGTCAATGAAATTTACGCCGCCTTCTTCACCGGGGCCTGCCCGGCCCGCAGCACGGTCCAGGTGGCGGCCCTGCCCCTGGGCGGCAAAATAGAGATTGAGGCCGTGGCCAGGGTTTCCAAGCCCGGGGCGGCGTCATGAAAGTCAAATACTGGATGACCAAAGACCCGGTCACCGTCTCGCCGAACGATACCCTGCCCACCGCCTCCAGGCTGATGAAGGAGAAAAAAATCGGCCGGCTGCCGGTGGTGGAGGGCGGACGCCTGGTGGGCCTGGTGACCTACCGCATCCTCCAGGAAGCCCGGCCCTCCACGGCCAGCACCCTTTCGGTCCACGAGGCCCTCTATCTAATCTCCCAATTGAAGGTCCGGGACGTCATGCGCAAGAACCCGGTCACCGTAGGGCCCGAGGACGATGTGCTGGCCGCCCTGGTCGCCGGGCAGGAGAAAGGCATAGGCAGTTACCCGGTGGTGGACCAGGGCCGCTTGGTGGGCATCATCACCGCCGCCGATCTGTTCAACCTGGTGGCCGGCCTCTTGGGCGCCCGGGACCGCCACGATTACGTCTTTCTAATGGAAAACAGCGCCCGCCTCCAGGACCCCGCCTACCTGCCCGGCCTCATGGCCGCGCTGAACCGGGAAGGCATAGCCCTGGTCAGCTTTTTTTCCATTCCCTGGCGGGACTCGGCCGAGACTTCGGTGGTTCTGGTCAAGGTCGCCCCGGGTCCGGGCCACCAGCCCAAGGCGGTGGAGGTTCTGGCCTCGGCCGGCTTTAAAATCATGGACTAGGGTTCGTGACCAAGCCTTTAAGCCCGGCCATCCCGGAAGATCCGGCCGCCCTGCCCCCCGGCGAAGCGCCCCTGGCGGAACTGGAGGAAGCCCTGCCCTTTTCCTTTGCCCGGCCGGCCGAGGCTCTGGCCGAATCCATTTCCCAGGTGGGGCTTCTGCGCCCCCTTTTGGTTCAGCGCGAGGGCTCGCGCCTCAAGCTCCTGGCCGGGAACCTGCGCCGCCGGGCCCTTCAACTCCTGGGCCGAAGCGCCGCCCCGGCCGTCTTTCTGCCGCCGGCCACCCCAGACGCCTTGGCCCTGGCCCTGGCCGACAACCTGGGCCGCCCGGTGAACCCGGCCGAAACGGCCCTGGTCTGGCGCCGGCTGGTGGAAACCAGGGGCCAGGCCGAGGCGGAAAAGCTGGCCGGGCTGTTGGGCCTGGACCAGGCCCCGAAACTGCGCCGCCAGAACTTTCAAGCCGCGGCCCTGCCGCCCCGGGGGCTCCTGGCCCTGGCCGAGGGCCGCCTGGACCTGGCCGCCGCCGCCCGGCTGGCCAACTGGCCGGAGGCCGACCAAGACGCGGTCCTAGGCCTGTTCGAGCGCCTGAACCCCAGCCTGTCCAACCGCCGGATCTGGCTGGACCTCCTGGAGGACCTGGCCCGGCGCGAGGGCCTAAGCCCGGCCGATCTCCTGTCCGATCCGGATATCGCGGCCAGCGAGGCCGAAGCGGAGGCCCGGGGCCGCCCGGCCGCGGAAGCGGCCGCCCGGGACTTTTTGTTCCGCCGCCGTAATCCCCTTTTGGCCGAACTGCGAAAAAAGCGGGCCGCCCGCCTCCGGGCCTTGAATTTGCCCCCCTCGGCCCGCCTGGCCCTGGACCCCCAATTCGAGGACTTAAGTTTCAGCCTGACCCTGGCCTTCTCCAACCTGGACGAATTCCGCGTCCTGGCCGACTGGCTGAACGGCCTCCCCGGCCAAGCCGGGTTCCGGGATCTTCTGGACGACAGCCATGACTGACGGCCCTCCCGCCGGGCGGCCCGGGCCGGTCTGGCGTCTGCGCCTGGAAGACGATTTCCGCGACACCCCCCTGGCCCGAAACCTCGCCCGGGATATGACCCCGGAACGCCAGGAGCCCTTGAGCCCGGCCGACTACGGCCGCTTCGGCCCCCGGGATATCCTGGTCACGCGCCACCGGGGCCGGTTCTTGAAACCCTGCCCCGGCACGCCCGGCTATAATTGCTGCGGCCTACACATCTTCCACTTCGGCCTGGGCTGCCCCTTGGGCTGCCGCTATTGCATCCTGGCCGCCTACCTTGACACCGAATCCCTGGTGCTCTTCGGCAACCTTGAGGAAGGGCTGGCCGAATTCGCCGCCTTGCTGGACCGCCCGGCGGGCGAAAGGCCCTTGCGCTTCTGCACCGGCGAATTCACCGACAGCCTGCTCCTGGACCGCCGCACCGGCCTGGCCGAGCGGCTGGTGGCCCTGGCCGCGGCCCGGGAAGCCGTCTTGGAACTCAAGACCAAGACCGACCAGGTCGATCACCTCTTGGGCCTGGACCACCGAGGCCATACCGTAATCAGTTTTTCCGTGAACTCGCCGGAAATGGCCCGGGCGGAGGAAGGCCGCGCCGCGCCCCTGGCCGCCCGCCTTGCGGCCGCCGCCAAGGCGGCCCGGGCCGGCTACCCCATCGGGCTACATTTCGACCCCCTCATCCATTACCCCGGCTGGGAGAAAGGCTACGCCGAAACCGTGGAACTCATCGGCCAAACCCTGGCCGGGGCCAGGGTGGCCTGGGTCTCCCTGGGCTGTTTCCGCTACCTGCCCCGGCTTAAGGAAATCATGCTGGCCCGGCACCCCGGAACAGGCATCTTCAACGGCGAGTTCATCCTGGCCGGCGACGGCAAAAGGCGCTATCCCCGCCCCTTGCGCACCATGATGTATAAGAGCCTGGCTGAAAACCTGGCCCGGGTGCTGCCGGCCGAAACGGCCGTCTATCTGTGCATGGAAAGCCCCCGGGTCTGGCGCGACGTCTTCGGCCACGACCCCGGCCCGTACGGCCTGACCGCCCTCCTGGACCGCCAGGCCCTGATCAGTCGGCAATAAGTTTTCGCAGCTTGTCCCACTCGCCGTCCAGCATGGCGTAGCAATGCTCGGGCCCGGGGAAGGTTCCGGCCTTGACGTCGGCCGCATAGGCCTTGAAGGCCCTTTCCATATCGCCCCCCAGGTCGGCGTAAGCCTTGACGAACTTGGGCGTGAACATCTTGAACAGGCCCAGGAGGTCGGCCGAGGTCATCAACTGCCCGTCGGCCGGCAGCCCGGCCCCGACGCCGTAAACCGGAATGCGGAGACGTTCGCGGATGAGGCCGCAGACCTCCGAGGGCACGCCTTCCAGCACCAGGGCGAAAGCCCCGGCTTCCTCGACGGCCAGGGCGTCTTCAATGAGATCCACGGCCGCTTCGGCCGTCCGGCCCTGGGCCTTGAAGCCGCCCAGCTGGCCGCTGGACTGCGGGGTCAGGCCGATGTGGCCCATGAGCAACATGCCGGCCTCGGTTATGGCCCGGATCTGGGGCAGCACCCGGCGGCCGCCCTCCAGCTTGACGGCGTCCACCCTGGCTTCCTTGAAGAAGCGGCCGGCGTTGGCCACCGCGTCCGGGACGCTGACCTGGTAGGAGAGGAAGGGCATATCGCCGACGACGAAGGTGTCGGGCGCCCCCCGGCGCACCGCCTCGGAATGGAGGAGGCACTGGTCCATGGTCACCGGGATGGTGCCTTCGTAGCCGTAAACGCACATGCCCAGGGAATCGCCCACCAGGAGCATTTCCAGCCCGGCCCTTTCGGCGAAACGGGCGGTATGGTAATCATAGGCGGTAATCCAGGCCACCGGAACGCCGCTCTTTTTCATTTTTTCAAAGTCGAGACGAGTCAGTTTCATTTCAAAACACCTTTCAGATCTTTGTAAGGCGCAAAAAGGCGGCCAGGGTGACGAGTGCCGTTACGGTCCACAGCCAGGCCGAGGCGGCCAGATCGCGCGTGGCCGGCTTGAGGGGGTTCAGGGACAGGCCGCGCAGGGCGTCTAAAACCAGGTGGGAAAAGACGCCGAAGAGGCTCAGGAGCCAGACGGCCATGGCCGTGGACGCCCCCCGGGGCCCGGCCAGAAGGGCCATGAGGCCGCCGTAGAGGAAGGGGACGGACAGGCTGTGAAAGAGGCCCCGGTGCCGGGTGCGTTGGCTGAGGAACTTCAAAGTGAGCCAATTGACGAGCAGGAAGAGGTAGAGGGCGGCCAGGGCCGCGGGCCAGGCCGCCCAGGGGCGCTGCAAAAAAGGCCCGGGCGCGGTCAGGAAGCCGGCCGCGCCGACGGCGGCGGCGGCGGCGGCCAGGCAGCCGGCCCAGCGGCGGGGTTTGGAGGCGTCGGAATCCAGGTCCGGCACCAGGCCCCCGGCCGCGCCGGCGGTGAAGGCCAGGCTGGGGATGGCCCCGTCCCAGCCGTAGCGGGCCGTGCCCCAGGCCACCAGGAGGGCCGAGCCCAGGGTCGAGACCGTGAGATGGGTTTGATAACCGGGCATGGTTTCAAGCCCCCGGGAGACCCATTTTTTTCATGCGGTTCAAGAGAGTCGAGCGGGGCAGCCCCAAAAGGCGGGCCGCCCCCTTGGGCCCGGCCACCACCCCCCCGGTCCGCTCCAGGGCCTTCAGAATGTGTCCGCGTTCCATTTCGGCCAGGGTCTCCACCTCGGGGACCGCCGGCCGAGCCCCGGCCGGTTGGGCGGCCGGCCGGGAGACCGCGTTTTCGGCCAGAAAATAACTTTCCGATCTCTCGATGGTTTCCCGCACCCGGGCGGAACTTAGTTCCCCTTCCACGCTCCGGGCTATGACCAGGCGGGTCATGAGGTTGCTCAGTTCCCGGGTGTTGCCCGGCCAGTGGTAATCGACCAGGGGCCCCAGGACGGCCGGGCCGTACTCCAGGTCGGGCAGGCCCAGCCGGTCGGCCGACTGGGCCGAGAGCGACCGGGCCAGGGGCTCGATGTCTTCCGGGCGCCGCCGGAGGGGCGGCAGTTCTATGGTGTAAACCGAGATGCGGTGGAAGAGGTCCGCCCGCAGGCGGCCCTGGCTGATGGCCTCACCCACATGGACGTTGGTGGCCGCGACGATGCGCATATCCACCAGGATGGGCTCGCTCTCCCCGACCCGCTCGAAGCTGGAGTCGTCCAGCACCTGGAGGAGCTTGGACTGCATGTCCAGGGACAGTTCCGCCACCTCGTCCAGGAACAGGGTGCCGTTGTGGGCCAGTTCAAAACGGCCTATGCGGTTGCGGGTGGCCCCGGTGAAAGAGCCCTTGGCGTGGCCGAACATCTCGCTTTCAAACAGGCCGCTGGCCAGGGAGGGGCAGTTGACCCGCACGAAGTGTCCCGCGGCCCGGAAGCTGTTTTCGTGGATATGGCGGGCGATCATGCTCTTGCCCGTGCCGGTCTCGCCCAGGAGCAGAATCGGCACGTCCAGTTTGGCCAGGAGGCTGACCTGCTGGAAAACATTGAGCATGACCGGACTGCGGAAGACCAGGCCGTCGTACAGGCGCAGTTCCGAAGGCAGCCGGGCCGGAAGCCGGGCCGCCGCGGGCGGCTCCCGGTCCGGCCGCTCGCGGCGCCCCCGTTCCAGTAGCAGAATGACCCCCAGGGCGGCCGCCACGGTCTGGCCAAAACCTTCGGCGAGGGCGGCCAGCCGGCCCAGGTCGTCCGGCCTGGTTTCGTAGCCGAGCTGGAGCGAGGCGAAGACCTCGTCATTCAGCACCAGGGGCAGGGCGATGGCGGAAGCCAGGTTGAACTGGAACACGGGCGGAGGGGAATGCTCCAGGAAGTATTCCACGCAGTCGGGAATGACCAGGGGCGCCCGGGTTTCCCGGACAATTTCGGCCAGGGCCAGGTTCACCGACCAGGAAAGGACGGGGGCGACGGGGTTCAGCTTGGGGGGGGCGCAGGAATAATCGGCCAGGAAGCCGTCCTGCTGGTCCCGGAAAGTGACGGACAGCCAGGAAAAGCGGAAGACGGGCTGGAAGGCTTCGGCCAGATCGCGCAGAAAGTCCCGCCGCCCGGTTTTGCGGGACAGGCCGTTTAGAAGATTCCGGCTGATCTGGTCCACGGCCCCACCGCATCAGGCCCGCCGGCGTCGCGCCCGCCGGACCAGGCCTCCTTGACTGAGGGCGGCGACATCGGCGGTCAACCCACTTTGTTGACCTGGACGAATTCCAATTCCACCGGGGTGGCCCGGCCGAAAATGGAGATGAGGACGCGGAGCTTGCCCTTGTCCTCGTTGACTTCCTCGACCGTGCCGGTGAAGTTGGTGAAGGGGCCTTCAATGACCTTGACTTCGTCGCCCTCGTCGAAATGGAACTTGGGCTTGGGTTTCTTGACGCCCTCCTCCATCTGCTGGAGCACCCTGGCGGCCTCCTCGTCGGTTATGGGCGTGGGCACATTTTTATCGCCCAGGAAACCGGTGACCTTGGGAGTGTCCTTGACCAGATGCCAGGTGCGGTCGGTCAACTCCATGCGCACCAGGATATAGCCGGGGAAGAATTTTCGCGACGAGGTGCGGCGGACGCCGCTCTTGGACATCTCCACCACGTTTTCCGTGGGCAAGACGACCTGGGTGATTTCCTCGGCCAGGTTGTCCTTGCGGATAGCCTCGTCCAGGGCCTGCTTGACCCGGTTCTCGTAACCTGAGAAGGTGTGAATTACGTACCAGCGCTGTGCCACTTCGCCCGTCCTTATATTGATTTTTTACCTGGCGCCGTTTGGCCGGCCTTTAGACGAGCAGAGACAAAAGGCGGGTCAGGATGCCGTCAACCAGGCCCAGGAAGAGGCCGGCAAACACGACCAGGATCAAGAGCCGCCAAGTGGAGTCGAAGGTTTCCTTGCGGCTGGGCCAGACGACCCGGCCCAGCTCTTCCTTGGCCTCGACGAAGAAGTTGTAGGCCCGGACGAAAACATTGGCGGCCTCGTCCGCCTGGCGGGGGCCTTCCTTCTTTTTGGCCCTGTTCTCCAGGCGGTTCTTTTTGCGCTGCTCGCTGCGGGTGAGGGTTTTGACCTCGGAAGCGCCCTCCAGGACGGCGGTTGTTTTCTCCTGATCGCTCATAGGGGTAACTTTCATAATTGCGGCAAAGCCGGAACGGGCAACCGCTCCGGCTTGACGGTCGGAAAAGACGAACCTGCCGGCGGCCCTGGAGCTTGGCAGGCCAGGAGGGACTCGAACCCCCAACCCCCGGTTTTGGAGACCGGTGCTCTACCAATTGAGCTACTGGCCTGAACGGCCCCCCGCCGCTCCGGCCCGCCGGGGGCCTTGAATCCCCGCCCCCGGGCCGCCTACTTGGACTCCCGGTGCAGGGTGTGCCGCTGATCGAAGGGGCAGAATTTCTTTATCTCCAGGCGGCCGGGCGTGCGGCGCTTGTTCTTGGTGGTGGAATAGTTGCGCCGCTTGCACTCGGTGCACTGAAGTTGAATTATGTCTCTAGGCATGTCCCGCTCGCTTCCTTATTCCTTAAACCGGTGGCCGCCGGTCATTCCAGTATTTCGGAGATGACGCCGGCGCCCACGGTGCGGCCGCCCTCGCGGATGGCGAAGCGCAGTTCCTTTTCCATGGCTATGGGCATGATCATGGTTATGATGAGGTTCACG
>JAITUX010000129.1 GCA_031286085.1 Candidatus Adiutrix sp.
GCCGTCCTCTGGCTGCTCGTTCATTTCTGGCGAACCTGGCGCGGGGCCGCGGCCCAGGGTTTTTTGGCCTTCACGCTGGTGGGCCTGCTCCTTGGCGCTTCCATGGCCCTGACCTCAACCTATGTCAAGGGGAACCCGCCCAGCTCGAATTTTTCCTATACCCTGGCCGCTTTAAGTTTCGGCGGGAGCCAGGGGAGCGAGGCGCAGTCGCGGTACAAGGAGCAGCTCGCCGAGGCGAAATCCGCGGAGGAAGCGGCGCGTTTCCTCTACGCCCAAGCCTGGGAAAACATAAGGCGCGAACCAGAAACCTTCATCGCGGCCCTGGCGGACCGCGCCCGGCTCTTCGGCCGGCATTTGCCGGAGTTCCTGCAAAATTCCTATGCCGACCGCGGCGGCTCGTTTTTCCGGGTCCTGGCGGTCCTGGCCTTTTGGAGTTTCCTGTGGCGCGCCCGGCCCCGGCAAAAGATTTTCTGGCTCCTGGTCATGGCCGGGATGACGGCTTCCGCCGCCGTGGTTTTCCATGACGCGGGGGAAAGGGTGATGGCGCCGGGCTATATTTTCCTGGGCCTGTTTCTGGCCGGGGGCCTGGCGCTCCCCGCCCGCCTTGAGGAGACCGGCCGGCTGGCCTGGCCGGCCCTGACCCTGGGCGGGCTCCTGCTCATTCTCATGTTCAGCGCGCCGGCCTTAGCCTACCGCCACCCGCCGGAAGCCGTGCGGTTTCTGCGGAACAACCAGGTTCCGCCCCCGGCCAAGGACGAAGCGCTGATCTGGGGCGGCGGCAGCCTGGCCGGCGTCCTGGTCGTGCCCGACTCCGAGCCACTCCCCTCGGCCGTTCCGGCCTTGCCGTTTTCGTCCTTTGCCGCGGACATTAAAAATTCCGGGGCGGAACAATACCAGCCCTTGCTCACGCCCCGTCAGCCTCAGCCGCCCTTCGCCTTCGTGGCCGGCCTTTCCGGCCCCATCCTCATCGCCCCGCCCGAACTGCTCTTCCGTGCCGAGGTCCCCCTCTGGCGGGTGCGGTTCATGGACTGGGCCCTGCCCGGCCCCCGGGGCCACAGCCTCTGGAAACGCGTGCTTAAAGCCGAGCCCCTTGGCGTCCCGGGTTCTGGCCAGGGAACCCCGGCCGGCGGACACTAGGCCGGCGCGGGGACGGGTAGCGGTTTTTCAGAGCCTTATATTCCAGTAGCCCGCCCGGCCCGCCGGCTATACCTTCGCCTCCGTTAAAGTCCCCCTTGTCTAACAATGTCTAAATCAAACGGGTTTCGCGCCCGTTTCTCCAAAAATTTGGTTCATTTCAAGCCATATATTGATTTAAACGAGCAAATATAGTATGATTGGCGGAATGTTTCAGCGAAAAACGCTTAAGGTCTTCAGCAAATGGCCGGATGTCCGCATATTTTCAGGTTGTTCGGGGGGCGGTTTAAGGGTGTTGATGCCGGCCCTCTCCTTCTCTTCGGCCCTTCCGGGGCGGCGGGCAAAAAATATATTTATTTCAGTGGCATAGCCGGCGTTATAGACTTGAAGGCGGCGCCATGACCGCCGGCCGGCCTAAGACTATTCTGTACGTGTGCGCTTCCAGCGCCTATTTCATCAACCATCACCTCCACCTGGCGGCTTTCAGCGGCCGGGAGGCTGCGGCCCGCGCCGCCCTCACCCTGGACAACGAAGGCGACCGGAAAACCATCGAAGAACGGGGAGTGCCGGTTCACGGCCTTAACCTGAGCCGCAAAAGCCTCAATCCGTTCCGGGTGTTGGCCGAGGCCGCGGCTCTCCGCCGGATCGTGAAAAAGGTCAAGCCCGACCTGGTCAACCCCATCGCCCTGAAAAGCGTCCTGGTGACGCTTATGGCGGCGGCCGGCCTTTCGTGCGGCGTGGTCGCTTCCATAACCGGCCTGGGTTATTTGTTTTCCGGCAACAATATCGGCCGGCGCCTCCCCCGCCTATTGACCCTGGCGGCCCTGACCGCGCTTCTGCGCGGTAAAAGGCATGAGCTGCTTTTTTCCAACACCGCCGACCGGGACATATTTCTTGACCGCCGGGTGACCGCCCCGGAGCGGATGCGGATAGTGCCGATCCCCGGGGTGGATATTGACGAGTTTGCTTATACCCCGGAGCCGGAATCAGGGTTCAGGGTGGTTTTGCCGGCGAGAATGCTGTGGGAAAAAGGCGTGGCCGAATTTGTCGAAGCGGCGGCGATGGTGAAAGAGGCGGTTCCCGAGGCGGAATTCATCCTGGCCGGCCTGCCGGATGCGGGCAATCCGGAAAGCATAGGCGAAGAACAATTGCGGAAATGGTCCGGCTCGGGCGTTGTTTCCTGGATAGGCTATTGCGGCCGTATGCCGGAACTCCTGGCCTCCTGCCATGTGGTTTGCCTGCCCAGTTATTATCGCGAAGGCTTCCCCAGGGTCCTGGTCGAGGCCCTGGCTTGCGGCCGGCCGATAGTCACCGCCGACGCGCCCGGCTGCAGGGACGTGTTGGATGGAACCGAAGCCGGCCTCTTGGCGCCGCCCCGGAACGCGGCCGAGCTGGCCCGGGCTTTGAAACGCCTTTATATGGAGCCGGAAACCCGGCAGGCCATGGGCCGGCGCGGCCGGCGGAAAGTGGAGGAGGAACTGAGCCGGGAGAAAATAACCGGGGAGATGGCGGCCGTTTTTGAGCAAGTAGGCCGCGCCGTCGCGGGCCGAAGCGCATAAGGGGGCAAAGTGGCGGCCAGGTCTTCGGAACCCTTGGTTTCGGTAATCGTCCCGGTTTACAACGCCGGGGCGGCGCTTGAAACCTGCCTGGATTCCCTGGCCAATCAAACCTTGGCGGATATTGAAATAATCGTCGTCAACGACGCCTCGACCGACGGTTCGCCTGGAATAATTGAAGGCTTCGCCGCCGCGGATTCGCGTTTCCGGGTGCTTTCCAACGGCGAGAACCTGAACCTGTTTGAAACCCGGCGCGGAGGTTTCGCGGCGGCCCGGGGCGCTTATGTCGCCGCCTGCGATTCCGACGATTACATGCCTGGGACCGCCTTGGAACGCTTATATGAAACCGCGCGGAGGGAGGAGGCCGATATCGTCCATGGCCGCGTGGAGCAACTTGCCGGCGGCCGCCGCCTGGAGTTTTATTTCGGTTCCCCCTTCAAGGCTTCCAGCGGCCGGGCTTTCGTGGAATCGCTTCTGCGCTTCGGTCGAGGCTGGAATGTCTGGGGCAAGTTGTATCGCCGGGCGGTCGTGGAAAAAGGCCTGGCGGAACTGCCCGCCAATAAACGCCTTTTTCAGGCTGAGGATCTGCTTTTTTCAGTCTTCTTCGGCCTGGAGGCCGGCCCTTATGCCGCCTGCCCGGAGATTGTCTATGGCTATAGGTTCAACGAAGGCAATTATTTCAGCCAGCCTGAAAAATGGCCCTCGCAGGTCGCCGACCATTTTCAGGTCCTGGCCCTTATAAAGGCCAGGCTGGAAAAAAACGGCCTGCCGGCCGAATATGACCGCTTGTTCAAGAGGCTGGCCAGGAAAACCGCGGCCGGGGTTTTCGCCAACCTCCCGGCCGGGGCCGATCGGGCCCTGGCCCGCGCTTTGATTACGGAACGCCTGCCCTGCCTGGAGGATATATATGGGGCGGATTTCCGGCGAAGCCCTTTGGGCGATGATTATGAAAAGGCCGGGGGGAGACCAAGGTTTTTCCGCCGCGCGGCCCGCCCGGGCGCCCTTGTATTATTCACCCTGACCCGATTATGGGAAAACGGGTTTTATGAGTCCCTCATCCGTTTCCGCCAGGCCCTGACCATCATCAGGCGGGACGGATATAAACAGGCCCTGGAAAAAATGAAGGGCCGCCTCATGTTTTGCGCGTGACGCGAGGGGCCGGGAGCGATTCATGGAAATACGCGAAAGGGCGGATATGCTCGGCGGAAGAA
>JAITUX010000168.1 GCA_031286085.1 Candidatus Adiutrix sp.
GCAGGACGTTCTCCCGGTTGAGGTTGCCGTAGGTCAGGCCGGGAGCTTCCTCTTCCTCGACCGCCTCCTCCTCGCCCGTGTAGTCGGGGATATCCTCCACCGCCGCGGCCTCCTCCGCCTCTTCTTCGTAGCCGGGCACGGCCGGTTCTTCGGCCGGGGCTTCCGCGGCGGCGGGCTGGACGGCCAGGGCCGTAGTCGGGGCGGCCTCGGCCGACGCCGTTTCCTCGTATTCATCCTCGAACGGGATCTCGGCGGCCTGGGGCGGAAGCGGCATGGGCAGCCCCTCGCCGTAGCCCGCCCCGCTCCCGGGCTGGTCGGGCAGCACGGCCGGCTGGGCGCCGAAGCCGGCCGGCTCCACCTCGCCTTTAAGCCAGTTCAGGATGGGCCGGACCACCAGGAAGAAGAACAGGATGATGAGGATGAGGTTCAGGAAAGGCCGGTGGAATTCCCGCAAAAGCTCCAGGGCGAAGAGAGCCCACGGGGATATCTCTTCGGGCCGGGCGAACTGCACGCTGCTTACGGACACCATGTCGCCCCTTTTGGCGTCAAAGCCCACCACGCCCTTGATGGCCGATTCCAGCTGGCCCAAAAGTTCCGCCGACAGGGGCCGGAACACCCGGTCGCCGGCCTCGTCCCGCACATAAACGCCGTCCAGAAGCACCGACACGCTGACCCGCTTCAAATCGCCGGCCTTGGAGATGGTCTGGCGCTTGATGTTGGTGACCTCGTAGTTGGTGGTCTCCTCGTTGCGGCTGTATTGCTCCTGGTTGCCGAGGTTGCCGGAATTTTGACGGTTGGCCGTGCCCAGCTCGTAGGTGGCGTTGGGTATGCCGGCCATGGCCCGGGCCGGGCCTATGCTCCGCTCATTGATCTTCTGTTCGCTGCGGACCGCCGTGCGCTCGGGGTCGTAGATGTCCTCGTGGGTCACGACCTCCTTCAAATCCATTTCGGCCGTAACCGAGGTGATGGCCCTGTCCGGCCCCACCACCCGCTCCATCATGGCCTGGATGCGGCGCTTCAAGCCATCCTCGAACAGGGCCTTCAGCTTCATCTGGTCGTCGTTCAGGAAGCCCGGCTTGTTGGTCTCCCGGGACCAGATGAGCCCGCCTTCCGTGTCTATGACCGAGACATTGTCGGGGACCAGGCCGCTGACCGCGGAAACCACCAGGTTGACTATGCCCAAAAGCTGGGGCTTGGAGAGGCTCGCCCCCCGGGCGGCCTTTATGACCACCGAGGCCGTGGGATCTTTCTTGTCTTCTATGAAAAGGGTTTCCGAGGGCACGGCCAGGTGGACCCGGGCCATTTCCACTTCCGGGAGGCTCATGATGGAGCGTTCCAGCTCGCCGGTCACGGCCCGCATGAGGTTGGTCTTCTGGACCAGGTCGGTGACGCCCAGCTTCTGCTCGTCGAAAATTTCAAAACCCACGTTGCCCTTGGCGGGCAAGCCCTTGACGGCCAGGTCAATGCGCAGGGCCGAGGCCCGGCCCTCCTCCACCTCGATGGCCGTGCCGTCCGCGGCCAGTTTATAGGTCTGGCCCTGTTTTTTCAGTTCGGCCGTGATGGCCCCGGCGTCTTCCGGGCTCAAGCGGGAATAGAGGACTTCGTAGGGGGTGTCGGGCTTGTAAAGCAGGGCCGTCATGAGGATGGCCGTGGCCACCGCCAAAATTATGCCGCCGATGGTCAGTTTGAACGAGCCGGCCCCGGCCAGTATTTCGCGCCCTCTCTCCAAGCGTTCGGCAAATCTGAAAGCCATGTTTTTTCGCCCCTTTATCCGGAAGATGATCCGCGGCGGCCGCGGGCTGCCCAATTTACAGGCAAAATCCGGGCCAAAAATCGGGCAGCGGAATCATATTCCAGCCGCTTTTAATTATATATAATATATCATTAATTATAATTAAAAACAAGGCCTCAAAAATACCTGCCAAGTATAGCATTTTTACCTCCCGAAAGGAACGGCCTATTGCCGGGGGGCTTCATATGGTTTTCATTTTATGATAAAATCGGCTGAAAACAGGCTTATTGGCGTAAGGAACCTAAAGTTCCGCCCCGAAGCAAGCGCCGGACAGGAGGCCAGGAGACCGCCAATGAAGCGGAACCAGTATCGCGACATCATCCACGAACATTTCCCGGACCGGCTGACCATAAAACTGGGCGAAACGACCCTCGTCTATCAAAAGCGGTTGTACAAGATAGGGAACGAGGCGGAGGGCGGCCTCGTGGGCGGCCTGCGCTACGGGGAAAACCCCGGCCAGGAGGCGGCCCTCTACCGCCTGGTCAACGGGAACCTGGCCCTGGCCGGGGTCCAGTATGTGGGCCCGGACGACGCCCTGGTCTCGGCCTTAGGCGAGGACGACCCGTCCGGGACCATGATGTTCGGCTGCGGCAAGCACCCTTCCAAGACCAATATGACCGACGTGGACGCCGGGCTGGGCATCCTGCGCTACCTGGACGCCCGGCCCGCCGCGGTCATCATCAAGCACAACAACCCTTGCGGGGCCGCCCGGGCCAAAAGCCTCAAGGCGGCCTTCTCGGCGGCCTGGAACGCCGACCAGGTGGCCGCCTTCGGCGGGGCCGTGACCCTCAACCGCCCGGTGGACAAGGACTGCGCCAGGCTGATATCCGGGCGCTACCTGGAAGTGGTGGCCGCGCCGGACTTTGAAGAGGGCGCCCTGGACATCCTCCTCCGCCGGCGCGACCTGCGCGTCTTTAAAATCAAGCGCATCGACCGGCTGAAGGATTTCGCGGCCCGGCGCCACCTGGACATCAAGAGCCTCATGGACGGCGGGCTCATTCTGCAGCAGTCGGCCTTGAACGCCATCGCCGCGCCCGGGGATTTCCTGCCCGCCGCCGCCGAACACGACGGCCGGGCTTTCCGGGCCGAGCGCCGGCCCACGGCCCGGGAGCTGGAAGACCTGCTTTTCGGCTGGGCCGTGGAGCAGGGCGTGACTTCCAACTCCGTGCTGTTCGTCAAGAACGGAGCCACGGTGGCCATCGGCGCCGGCGGCCAGGACCGGGTGGGCATTGTGGAAACGACCATTTACAAGGCTTACCGCAATTTCCAGGAAAAACTCTGCCGCCGGGTCCTGGGCCGGCCCTTCAAGGATTTGGAACTGGCCGCGGCCTCCGACAAGGTCGCCCGGCGCCGGGTGGAGGAATTCCAGGCGGCCGCCCGGGAAGCCCGGGGCGGCCTTCGCGGCGCGGTCATGGTCTCCGACGCCTTCTTCCCCTTCCGCGACAGCCTTGACGCCGCCCTGCGCCACGGCGTCCGGGCCGTCGCCCACCCCGGCGGCTCCTTGAACGACCATGAAGGCATCCTGGCCGTAAACCAGGCCCGTCCCCGGGCGGCCATGGTTTTCACCGGGCAGCGGGCCTTCCGCCACTAAGAGATTTAGGAGAAAATCATGGGCCGCCCCGGCATTTGGGAAATCATCGTCATCGTCATCCTGGTGATCGTCATTTTCGGCGGCCGCAAACTGCCGGAACTGGGCCAGGGCCTGGGCCAGGGCCTGGCCAATTTCCGCCGGGCCATGCGGGCTAAGGAACAGCCGGCTGACAAGGCCGAAGATTCCGACCGGGCTGAAGGCGGCCGGGGCTGACCCTTATGCTGGGCGTCGGCTGGGGCGAAATCATGGTGGCGGCCCTGGCGGCCCTCCTTATCCTGGGTCCGGGCCGGCTGCCCGAGGCGGCCCGGACCGCGGGGCAGGCCTACGGCCGGCTCCACCGTTTCCTGTCCGAGGCCCGGGCCGCCCTGCGAGCCGAACTCGATCTGGCCGACCTCAACCGGCCGGCCTCCCCGCCCGCCCCGCCGGATACGATTCCGCCCCGGGCCGAAGACCAGGGTCCCCAGGCCTGAGACGGCCCGGCCCGCCAGAATCCTTTGAAACCAGGCGCATGACTTTTCCTCGCGGCGCAAATACCGCCGGCCTCCGCCTCGGCCGTATCCACGTCTGGGCCCTGGCCGGCCTCTTCTGGGCCGGCCTGGCCGCCGGCCAGGCCGCGGCCTCGTCCGACGAAGAATTCCTGAGCCTCTGCGCCGGGGAAAAGGGCCATGCCGCCCCCCTGACCCTGAAAAAGGCCCTGGCCGAGGGCGCGAACGTCAACTTCGCCGGTCCCCGGGGCCGGACCCCCCTCATGGCCTTTGTCAGCGCCCATCGCGAAACCTACCGCGAAGCCTTGGACGGGCTGAAAGTCATTCTGGCGGCCGGCCCGAACCTTGAGGCCAAGAGCGAGGAAGGGGGGACGGCCCTGGGTTACGCCATCCTGAACCGGGCCGGCCCGCGCGTCATAGCCGCCCTCCTCGCGGCCGGGGCCGAGGCCCAAACCCCCATAGGCCCCCAGGGCGGCCTCCCCCCCCTCTGGCTGGCCGCCGGCCTGGAGCCGGACCCCTTGGTCAGCGCCCTGCTCTGGGCCGGCGGCGCCGGACGCGACGGCCGGGCGGCCCGGAACGAACTCCTGGCCCAGGCCGGCCGCCAGCCCGAGGTGCTCCGCCTTCTGAAAGGCGCCCTGGAGGCGGACGGCGAAGAGGGCCTGCCCCTCTTCACCGCGGCGCCGCCGGATCCGGCCCTCAAGGCCCGCCTGAAAGAGCTGGACGCCCGCTTAAGGCCGCCCCGGAACTCGGCGGAGGCCTGGCTGGACTACATCCAGTGGCAGATCGACCTGCCCTTGAACGTGTCCGCCCGCCGGGACCTCTTCGGCCAGACGGAGGCCTCAGCCTGGCTGGATGAATACGCCTTCCGCCTGGCCTGGGCCGTTCCGGGCCCGGAACACCGGCCCCGCGACCGGGTCATCCTGCCCGGCCCCCGGCCGGCCGGGGCGGCCCTCACGGCGACCCTGGCCGCGGCCGAACGCCAGGTGCTCGTCCTGGTCCACGCCGGAAACCTGATGGTGGCCTACGAAACGGCCTCCGGCCGGGAACTGTGGCGACGCCGGTCCGGCGGGCCCACCCAGATACTGCCGGTCGGCCGGCTGCTTCTGGCGGCCACGGCCTGGAGCGGAGGCCTGGGCGAGGCCGTGGTCCTGGAACCCCTGACCGGCACAGTCCTCCTGACTCTCACCGATCTGGACGACCCCAAGTGGATCATGGACGCCGGCCGGAGAGCCCTCATCATCTCCACCGATTTCTCCCTGGATATCTTCGACCTGAGCGCCTGGAAAAACCGCCGCTGGTCCTGGCGGGATATCCTGGACCGCCAGGACTGGGACGAAGCCCGCCGCTCGGCCCGGACCCTGCAGAACAAAATCCTGGCCGACTACGGCGAAAGCCTGGATGACGAAGGACGTTTCACCAGGCCGGGGGGCACCCTCTTCCAGGCGGCCCCGGTCCCGGGCCGGGACATGCTGGACCTGGCCCGGGCCTCCTTGAATTCGCGGGGCTACAGCGGCGAACCGGCCCCGCTGGCCGTGGAGAGGAACAACCGCCCCGCCTTCATCCTGGGTCCGGCCTGCCAGGACCTCTGCGGCCCGGAGGAGTCGGCCTCGCCCCTGATCCTGGTCAACCCCGTCCACAACCGCCTTGACGCCCTGACCGTGCCGGGGCCCGCGGGCGAACGGGTGCTGACCCAAGGCCGGCTGACCGCTTCCAAGGCGGACTCGCGCTTTGAATTCTCCCCCGACGGAACCCTTCTGGCCGCGACCGAGGACACGGGCGCCATCCACTTCTTCGCCGCCCGGAACCAAGGCCGTTACCTGGGCACCCTCCCGCCCCAGGCCCGGCTGGCCGCGGGCGGGACCGACGACCTTCTGGTCCGGGATCTCCGCCTCCTGGCTCTCCTGACCGACGACCAGACCCCGATGGCCCTGTTTCACGCCCCGGCCAAGGACCGCCACTTCCTGGCCAAAATCGGCCTGGGCGGCGGCTTTCTCCACATCAGGCCCCTGGAGCCCGGCGCCGGGGTCGAACTCGCCGCCTGGGCCGCCACCCCGGCCGGGCACTGGGCGGCCGGCCTGAAAGACGGGGGCCTGTGGCTCCTTTCGCCGGGCCAGCCCGCCCCGGTCCTTCTGGCCACCCCGCCCAGGGCCGCCTGGTCGGCCCTGGCCTTTTCCGGCGACGGCCAGACCCTGGCCGCGGCCTCGGG
>JAITUX010000244.1 GCA_031286085.1 Candidatus Adiutrix sp.
CGTAACGCCGGGCCTGAATTGGCTTGCCGTCGATGAGGTCCACCAGGTTCCGGGTGAAGGCTTCCAGGTCGTTGGCCATGGGGTTCAGGTGCGTAATCACCTTCCACATGTTTTCATGCCTGTCCCAGTGGTGATAGTCGTCGCCGGAAAGGCAGGCCACGGAATGCCGGCCGAAGAGCCCGACCAGGGAGCTTGCGAGGGTGTCCTTGCCCGAGCCGGAGTCGCCGGCGATGCCGATGACGAAAGGCTTCTTGCTGAAACGGAAGAAGTCGTTGCGCCGGACGGCCTCGCGCCACATGCGCACGCAGATGACGACGCCCAGGGCCGTCATCACGGTATAAAGGGATGAGGGGATCTGCCTGAAAAACAGGGGGGGCAGCCCGAAAGCGCCGGCCAGCCAGCCGGGCACGGAGCCGGCGGCCAGGTAGAACAGGGAGAAGACAAAGACCAGGCCGGCGGCCAGGCGGTCGGCCTGGGCCTGGTATAGAACCAGGAACGGCACCATCCAGACGAACCAGCCCAAGGAGCCGGGCATGAGCAGGATGATGGTGAAAAAGGCGATGCCTAGGAGGGCTTCGAACAGGCCGTAGTTGAGGCGCTTGAGGCGCCAGGCGGCATAGAGGACCAAGAGGTAGGCCAGGGGCACCACCTGAACCGAGGCCCACCTGGAAACCTCTATGGACAGCTGGACGACCTTGTTTAGTTCCTGGTTGCTAAAAAGCATCAGCCGGCCGCTGGCCGAGAGCATAAAGGGCCCCAGAAACAAGGCCGCGGCGAGGCCGGCGCCCTTGAGGAATAAGGGAATGAGCCGGCGCATGGGCTTGTTGTGCCACAGGTAAATCAGGAAAAAGGGCGCGGCGATCAACATGCTCAACTTGGCGGAAACCGCGGCGACGCAAAGGAAGCCGGCCCGCAGGCAACGCCTGCCCCGCATGTAAAACAGGGACAAAAGCAGGAGAAAGCTGGGCAGAATATCGTTCAAGCCCAGAAAATACGTTCCCAGGATGACGATGGGCGAAAGCCAGTAGGCGAAGAGCAGGAGAGTGTCCCGGCCGGGCCTCATGGCCCGGAGTGTGGCCAAAAGGCCGGCGTCGGCGGCCAGGAGGGTCAGGTAATAGGCGTAAAAGACCGGCAGGCCGGCCGCTTTGAACAAGGCCGTAGCCGGCAGGAACATCAGCCATTGGGCGTAGCCGTAGGGGAAGGCGGCCAGGCTCCCCCCAGCGGCCAGCCAGACCGCCCACGGGTCCGGCGAAAAACTTGCGGTCTCCAGAAAGGGCGCATACCATTCCGTCACCGGCGCGGGCGACACCGAGGCCGCAATGACCAGGCGGAGAGCTAGCCCCAGCGGGAACAGGGGGTGGCGCAACAGCCCGCTCATGGCTCGCCGGCCGTCCATAAATCGGGCCGCTTGGTGCAGACGGCCTCGGCCGAAATGCCGCGCTCGGCCAACAGAGCCCGCAGCCTTGGAATTTCCGCCTCGGGCTTGCGGCCCTGGAGTTCCGGGGAAACCAGGCAGAGCTTGAAACCGGCCGAGTGCAGCCTGTCCGCGTCAGTGCTGGACAGCGGAAAACGGGTGAAGCAGTCCACCCAAACCCAGTCTATTTGGCCGGCCAGGCTTAAGGCCGTCGCCACGGATTCGTATTCGGACACCCGGACGGCGCAGCGCCGCTCGCCGGCCCGGGCCCATTTGACTAGAAAGGGAAAGGACTGATCCAGGAAAAAATAGTCGTCAAGGCCACTGGCGCGCAGCAAGGCGATAAGCCGCTCCTCCAGGCCTTCCTCCTTGACGTTCAGAATAAGGGTGCCGTGCCGGTAATGGGACAGCCATTCTTCAAAATCCTCGCCGCCCGCAAAGGGCTCGTGGTGGATGACCAGGGCTTCGCCCCGGCTGCGGACATCCACTTCCACGCCGTAACGCGCCGGCGCCGCCCTCAGGGCTTCCAGGGTGTTCAGGCGGTGCAGGATGATCTTCATCGGCGCATACTCCGGCGAAGGTCGAGGCTGAAGGCCAGGGTCCGGCGGATGAACCGGGCCTTGGCGGGCCAGTTGACGTTCCAGTGGGAGACCCCGTGCGCCCGCCGGCCGAAACGGACCGGGAAGCGGCGCACTGGGATACGGCGCGAGACCGCCAGGTGGTAGGCGTAGAGGTCCAGGGCGAAGTCGTGGGGCGGGCCGGCCCAGGTTTCAAAAAAGGCCCGGGCAAACAGGGTGGGCTGGGCGTTGATGTCCCACAGGCCTTGGCCGAGAAGCAGCGATTCGAAAACGCTCATGCCCACGGTGAAGAAAACGTCGGCCAGGGGCCGCCCGCGCCGCCGGCCTTTCACGAAAAGATTCGGGCCGTATTGCCGGAACAACTCCAGGGCCTCCAGCGCGTCGCCGGGGTCGGTCTGGAGGTCCGCGTGGGTCCAGCCCAGGACGTCGCCTTGGGCGGCCCGGAGGCCGGCCAAGATGCCGAAACCGTAGCCCTGGTTGATTTCCACACGAACGCTACGGCAGCCAGGAATGCTCGGGAGGCCGGTGGCTAGCAGATCAGTTGTATCGTCCGTG
>JAITUX010000035.1 GCA_031286085.1 Candidatus Adiutrix sp.
GCCTAGGTCTTCGCCGTTCCCGCCGATATTCGCTATCATTGAACCGACCATATTTAGATTCCCCCCGACGTCCACCAAACCCTCGCTACAGCCTACAAGCGAGCTTACGTCGTCCGTCCACGTCCTGTTCCCGCCGCCTTCCGCTTGCGAGAGGCCTATGCTCTGGCTCGTTCCAAAACCCACGTTCGCGCCCCACGACGAGTTGTCGGACTTCGCGGCGTTTTGCAGCGATTCCAGCGAAAGGTCGCCGTTTTTAAATATATTTCAACCTGTTGAAATGTTTTTCAGAAACGACTATTTGGTTTTAGTCATGTTCCCATTACTATTAATTATATTATTTAGATCATCAGTTAATTCTCGTGCAGTTGTTTGAAAATGGGAACCCACTTTCCATTTATGTATAGTGTATTCTCGGCCCACACCAGGTCCGTGTCGGTTTCTTACAGAACAAAAAAGACACGGCTGCGGGCGTGCGGCCGCTACAGGGTATTTTCGGTCAAAAGGAAGAGGGAGGCGTTCAAAAGGGGCCACAGGCGCATCATGTGATTGGCCCGGCCGGACTTATGCTCCTTGAGCAGGCGCTCGGCGGCCCCCTTCCTCAGCCAGCCCCGGCGGGCCAGGGGGCCGTCATTAAGGATTTCCAAGGTCAGCCTGTGGGTCCTGGCTTCGTTGAACCACCGGTCGGCCGGGGCGTTGAACCCGGTTTTGCGGCTCCCGGTCCTGAGGCTTTCCGGCAAAAGGCCCCGAAGCCCCCGGCGGTAGAGGGCCTTGGTCAAGCCCTCTTCGTATCTCAGGCCGGCCGGAAGCGACAGGCAGAACTTGAACAGGGCCGGGTTGATAAAGGGCGAGACGCCCCGCAGGCCCAGGGCCTCGTTGCCCATATTAAAGCCCCAGAGGGTGGGGGGGGTGGTTTCGAAGCTTATTTCCTGGAAAAGCCGGTTGGCGAGAAAGCCGGTATAAGGCCGGGGCATGGGCGGCCGCGCCCGGCCGAAGGCCTCGAACCAGTCCGCGTTGAAAAACTCGGCCCCGCTTAAGTAAACTTCCTGGTCCACCTTGATTTCCCCGGTGGAAAAATCCAGGTTGCGGGCCCAGAAGCGTTCGACCTCGGCCCGGTTTTTACGGAAGACCGGGTGGTCGTGGAGCCGGCTCCAGGCCTCGATTTCCCTCTCCAGGCGGTCTTGGTCCCCGGCGGCCTTGAGATCGGCGAAAAAATAGAAGAAATGGCCGTATTCCCCGGCCAGGCTCTCGTCGCCGCCCAGGCCGGTGAACACTTCCCGGAAACCTTCCATCCGGCGGGTTAAAAGGTGGTAGGCCAGCCAGGTGACGGTGATGACCGGCGAGCGGGTCAGCTTGACTAGCTTTTCCGTTTCGCCCCAGAGGTCCGGCCTATCCAGGACCAGGTGGGTCCAGCGCCAGTCCGGGCGGGCCCGCAGCAATTCCCTCACCCCTTCGGTCTCGTCGTATTCCGTGGCCGCCGGGCCGCCGTAGCCCACGGAAAAGACGTCCAGGGGGGCGCCCAGGCTTCGGGCGGCCAGGGCGGCCACGCCGGCGCTGTCCAGGCCCGAGGAGACGGTGAAGGCCGGCCGGAGCGCGGCCCGGGCCCGCCAGTCCACGCTGCGGCCCAAGAGTTCCATCAGCCTCTCGGCGGCCTCCTCCGGCGAAAGGCCGCCGGCCGCCGGGTCCGGGGCCAAATCCATCCAGGAACCGGTTACGGCCCCCTCCTTGCCGATATCGACATAGGCCCCGGACGGCACCTGGCGGACGCCCCGGTGAAAAGTGCGGCCCGGATCGCGGAAGACGTGGCGGTAGTGGGTGGCCAGGTAGTCGAAAAGCGTGGCCTCGTCCGGCTCGGCCAGGTCCGGGGCCGCCTGGTCCAGGAAATCCAGGAGTTCCCGGTAACTGAAACTCCAGGCGAAGCCGTCGGGCAAAAGAGCGTAGTAAAGGGGGGTCTGGCCGAAATCCCGGAGCAGGCGAAAGCGCCCGCTCCGGGGGTCACGGCTCACCAGGGCCAGATCGGCCTCCCGCCGGTTGAGCAGGGCCGGCTCCCCGGCCAGGCGGGCCAACTCGGCCCGGATTTCAAGATCGGCCGGCGGCTCCCGGAAGACGGCGCGGAAACCGGGCGTTTCCTCCCTGGCGGCTTCCGGGGCCGCGCCCCTGGCAAAATATTCGCGGCAGGCCATAAATCCTCGTTTCAGAGACAGGCTATGGAAAGGTCCGGCTCCGCCAGACTTTTAACCGCGCGGGTCTCCTTAAGGGTCTGGACGTTCTTGCGGGCCAAAAGGCTGAAGACGTTGCCCGGCCAGGGCGGGGAAGGCTTGCGGCCGGTCCGGGCCAGGGCTTCGGCCAGGACTTCGGGCAGATGCCTCAAAAGCCGCCCCGGCCCGCCGTAGGGGGTGCCGAAGTAGGGCTGCCACCACTTGACGACTTCAAAACCCCAGGCGGCCAGCACTTTGACCGCGGCGCCGGGCGTGGGATAAACCTGGTGGAGCGGATGCCAGAGCCGGTGGCGGGGGCCGTAGAGCCTGGCCAGGGGGCTTTCCGGGTTGATGAGCCCGGTCAGAAGCCAGAAACCGCCGGGCCGGGTCCAGAGCGCGGCCCGGGCCAGGAAGCGGCCCGGATCGGGCAGATGGTCCAGGGCCTGGTTCAGGATCAGGGCGTCCAGGTGGTCCGGGGGCAAGTCCAGGTCTTCGGCCCACTGGCGGCGCACGTCCAGCCCCAGGTCGGCGGCGGCCTGGGCGGCCTCCGGGTTGGGCTCCACGGCCACTTTTTTCAGGCTTTCAGGCAGGAGGGCCAGCATGAGGCCGCCGCCCGCGCCCACGTCCATCACCCGGTCCCCGGCCTTGAGGACTCCGGCCAGGCCGCGGGCGTATTTCTGATATTCGCCCCGCCGCCCGTCCTGGCGGGCCAGGGGGTCCACCAGGCGGCCGTCAGGATCGGGCGCCGGCCGCCAGCGCCGGGAATCCAGGAAATAGCGGCGGGCCTCCCCGGCCGGCACGGGGGGATGGACCTGCCAGGCGCCGCAATCGCCGCAGCGGGCCAGGCGGAAAGGCCGCCCCAGGTCGTTTCCGCCGTCCAGGGCCAGGACTTCCCCGGGGTCCTCTTCCAGCCCGCACCAGCGGCAGCCGCTCATATTTTCCGGGCCAGGGCCGCCCAATGGTGGTTGACGGCCCGGTTGGTTTCCAGGGTGTCCATTATGTCCAGGCCGGCCGAGGCCAGGCGGGCGGCCAAATCCTCCGGAGCGGCGACCAGGTCCGCGCCATAGCTCTGGCGGCCGGGGCCGGGGAAATGCTGGCTGACCAGCATAAGCCCGCCCGGGGGCAGCAGCCGGGCCAGGCCGGCCAGGGCGCCGTCCAGGTTTTCCAGGAGCCCCCACAGCACCTGGGCCAGGACGATCAGGTCGAAGCTTTGGTCCGGCCGGAAAAGCTCCGGCGAGCGGGCGTCGGCGGTTTGAAAATCCAGCCGGGGGTCGGCCAGGCGGCAGCCGGCCCGGGCCACGGCGGTGGGGGCGATGTCGGTGACCAGGCCCCGGGCTTCGGGGTTCACCCGCCAGATGGTTTCGGCCAAAAGCCCGGTGAAGAGGCCGAGGCCGGCGCCTATGTCCAGAAAGCGCCGCACCCGGCCCAGGCGGCCTTCCAGGAGGAGCAGGGCGGCCCGCATGTCCAGCCGCGGCCCCAGTTCCTCAATGCGCCAAGGGTCGGCGCAGTCCCGGTACATATCCTCATAGCGCCCGACATGCCGCCCGTCCGCCAGGAAATAATCGTGATAATCGGGCTCCATGGGCCGTTTTCTCCATAGCCTGCCGCGGGCCGGATGGCCCGCGGCTCTCGAAAGGCTAATGAAGTATAATGATTTTAAATGATTTTGTCAAAAAAACGCCCGAGCCCGGCCCACCGCCCCGGCCGGCGGCCCGCCCGGGGGGCCGGGAGGCCGCCGGCCAAGTTTTTTCCTTTACAAACCGGCGGCCTTTAAGTAAAATCAATGATTCATTATCGTCGGGAGAGGCTTTAGGACTCCCGGTGGAAAAGGGGACCGCCGGCCCGGCCCGGCGGCTGGTCCGGCGAAAGGCCGGACGCCGAAACGAGGTGCCCGCATGAATGACCAGCAGTTGTCATATTTCCGGGAGCTTTTGCTGAAAAGGCGAAGCGAGATTCTCCAGTATGCCGATGACACGGTCACGGACATGAACGATCAGAGCGACAACTACCCTGATCCGACCGACCGGGCCTCCATTGAATCGGACCGCAACTTCATTCTGCGCTTAAGGGAGAGGGAAAGATCCCTCCTGGTCAAGATAGATGAAGCCTTGGAACGGATCGACTCCGGCGATTTCGGCGTCTGCGAATCCTGCGGTTCGGATATAGGCGTAAAGCGCCTGGAGGCCCGTCCGGTCACCACCCTCTGCATAGAGTGCAAAACCCGCGCCGAGGCGGCGGAAAAGGCCCGAGGCGAGTAAAGCCTCAAACAATTTAAAAGCCGCCGGACTTTAGAGGTTGACCTTATGAAAAGGACTTTCCAGCCCCATAATGTAAGAAGGAAACGCACCCACGGCTTTCTGGTCCGCATGCGCACCAGGGGCGGCCGGAACGTCATCAGCCGCCGCCGGGCCAAGGGCCGCCAGCGCCTCGGGGTCTAGCGCGCCGCCGGTGTCCGCGGATTACAGTTGGCCCAAGGAGGCCCGCCTTCTGAAGCGGGCCCAGTTCCTGGCCCTGACCGACCGCCGGACCAAGCCCGACCTGGTCGTCCGGACCGGGGCTTTCCTGGTGCTGGGGCGGCTCAACGGCCTGTCTTTCTGCCGTCTGGGCCTCACCGTGACCAGGAAGGTGGGCCGGGCGGTGGTCCGGTCCCGCCTCAAGCGCCAGGCGCGGGAATTTTTCCGGCTCAACCGGGGCGGCTGGCCAGCGGCCCTGGATTTGCTTTTCATCGCCCGGGTGGAGGCCGGGGCCATGCCCGATTCCCGCCTGCGGGCCGACCTGGCCCGGGTGGGCGCCCGGCTGGCCGCCTGGGCGCCCCCCGACCAGACGGGCGGGCGGGCCGGACAAACGGGTTCGCCCGGCGGGTCTTGGGGGGGGCGGCTTATGACGGCCCCGGCGCTTCTGGCCATAGGCCTTTACCAGCGTTTTATTTCGCCCCTCCTGCCCCCGGCCTGCCGTTTTTGGCCGACCTGTTCCCGTTACGCCGCCGAAGCCATCGCCCTTCACGGCCTGGGGCGGGGCGGGCTGTTGAGTATCCGGCGGCTCTTGAAATGCCACCCCTTCCATCCCGGCGGCTACGACCCCGTGCCCCCGGTCCGGGCGGCCGGCCGCCGCGGCCCGGCCCTCCCGACCCTGCCCACCATCTAAGCGCCTCCGCTAAAAGCCAGGAGCCGGAATATATATGGACAGCCGCAATTTCCTGATCATGTCAATAGCCATGGTGATCCTGGTCCTGACCTGGCTCCATTTCTCCCCGAACCGCCGCGCCCCGGCCCCGGAGCCCGGGCCGGACAAATCCGCGCCCGCCCCCCAGGCCGCCGCCCCCAGGGCCGCCGGGCCGGCGCCCCCCACCGCCCTGGTCACGGTGGAGACGCCCAAGTTCACGGCCGTCTTTGACGAGCGCGGCGGCCGCCTGGCCAGCTTCAAGCTCAAAGGCTACCTCAAGCGCAAGCTGGCCCCGGATATGCCGGACGAAAACATGGAGCTGGTGGCCCAGCCCGACCCCGGCGACCGGCCCCTGCGCCTGACCCTGGAGGCCGCCGGCGCGCCGGCCCTGGAGGAAGCCCCCTTTCTGGCCCTGATGCCGGCCGACCGTAAACACTTGAGCCTTTCGGCCGGGGAAACCGGCCAACTGCAACTGGCCTACGATGCCGGGGCGGGCCTGGCCGTGGTTAAAACCCTGACCTTCACGGCCGATTCCTTCCTGGTGCGCCAGGAAGTCGCCTTGGTCAACCAAGGCTCTATCGCCTTATCGGGGCGGCTGGTCCACCGCCTGAACTCCGCCCCTTTCTCCGGCGATCACGGCCGGCGCTACGACGGCCTGGGGGCGGTGATCGACCGCCGCCTCCTGACCGCCTCGGCCTCGGACGCCCCGGCGGACCTGGAGAAAAAAGAGGGCCGGCCCGTGTCCTGGCTCGGCTACATGGACCAGTATTTCCTCACCGCCCTGGTCCCGGACCAGGAGACGGCCGCCGGCCCCCCCGCCTTCCGAGCCATCCGGCAGGACCACGGCGGCCTGGCCCTGGCCGAATCCCGCCCCCTTGAGCTGCCCCCGGGGGGCCGGGCCGTCTTCAACTTCGATTTTTATTACGGGCCCAAGGCCAAGGCCGACCTCCTGGCCGCCGGCCACGACCTGGAAATGAGCGTGGACCTGGGCTGGTTCACCTTCCTGGCCGCCCCCCTGGCCGCCCTCCTCCGCGTCGTTTACAACTGGGTGGGCAACTACGGCGTGACCATCATCATCGTGACCATCCTCATCAAGATAGTCCTCTGGCCCTTGACGGCCAAGAGCTACCGCTCCATGAAGGCCATGCAGAAGCTCCAGCCCAAGGTGGCCAGGATACGCGAAAAATACGCCGACGACCGCGAGGCCCTGAACCGCGAAATAATGCGCCTCTACAAGACTTTCAAGGTCAACCCCCTGGGCGGCTGCCTGCCCATGCTGCTACAGATACCCTTCTTCATCGCCTTCTACCGGGTGCTGGATTCCCTTTTGGAACTGCGCGGCGCCCCCTTCGTCCTTTGGATAAAGGATTTGGCCGCCCCCGAACGCCTGGGGTCCTTCGATTTCACCATTCCTTTTTTCGAGCCGCCCACGGGCCTGCCCGTCCTGACCATACTCATGGGCCTGAGCATGTTCCTGCAGCAGAAAATGACCCCCAACACCATGGGCGACCCGACCCAGGCCAAGATCATGATGTTTATGCCCCTGTTCTTCACCCTGGTGCTCATCAACATGCCCGCGGGCCTGGTCCTGTATTGGCTGGTCAACAACCTTTTATCCATTTTCCAGCAGACCATGATCAACCGGCCGGAGAAAAGGCCGGTTGAAACGGCCGCGCCATGACCGTTGAATTCACGGGCCGGGACCTGGCCGAGGCCATAGCCGCCGCGGCCGAGGCCTTGAATCTGCCCCCGGAGAAGCTTAAGTTCAGCGTGGTGGCCATGGGGGCCAAGGGGTTCCTGGGGCTGGGCCGGCGCCGGGCCCGCATTGCCGTTGACCCGGCCGACCCGACCCTGTATCCGCCCGAAGAGGAGGAGGAACCCGCCCCCCCGGTCCCCGCCCCCCCGGCCTCGGCCCCCCCGGTCCAGGCCGCCTTGGCGGCCCCCCAAGCCCCGGCCAAAAAGGCCCGCCCGGGGAAGCCGGCTCCGGCCGCCGGGGTCCAGTCTCCGCCCTTCCCGGATTACCCGCCGCCCCTGACCAGGCCGGCGGCGGGGGAAACCCGGGAGGACAATCCCGACGACGAAACCGCCCGCCTGGCCCGGGCGGTGGTGACCGACATTCTCGGCCGCCTGGGCCTGGCCGCGGATATGACCCTGGTCCGCCTGGGTTCCCGGCTGG
>JAITUX010000081.1 GCA_031286085.1 Candidatus Adiutrix sp.
CATAAGGGCTGGTTCTTCGGCCCTGGGCTCCACCGCGGCCAGGGCGGCCACGGCTTCCTTGGCCAGTTGGTGGCCGGCCAGTTGCCGGTCGATGAGGTCTCCCAGCTCGGCCCGCCCCACGCCCCGGTGGCAGCCCAGGCCCAGGAAGATGACCCGGGGTCTCAGCACCAGGTCCAGGGGGGTGACCGGCGCCAGGCGGTAATCGACCACCACCCGGGGTGAGGAGGGGTCGGCGAATTCAAAGCAGTCGGGCCAGAACCCCAGGTGGGGGGTCAGAAAGCCCTGGGGGTCGCTGACCCGGACTATGTCCCCCTCGACCAGGCAGCGGCTGAAGTAGGCCAGCCGGGAGAAATTCTCCACGGCCAGACCGTGGTCCCTAGCCAGCATTTCCAGGGCCGGCCGGTCTTCGATATCCGTGGCGGTGCTGATGACCGCCTGGCCGGCCGTGGCCCGGGCCGCCGCCTCGGCCAGCCGGTTGCCCCCGCCCAGGTGGCCGGAAAGGAGGCTTATGGCGAAGCGGCCGTCCTGGGGCAGGACCACCACGGCCGGGTCGCCGGTCTTGGATTTCAAGAGGGGGGCGATGAGCCTCACCGCCAGGCCCGTGGCGGCCACGATTACATGGCCGCTCACGGCGTTGAAGCGCGAGGCCAGGGCTTCGCCCAAGGTCTCGAAGTGGAGAGAGGGGCCGAATTCGTCCGCCAGCCGCCGGGGCAGGTGGAGGGTCGGGTCGTAGCCGGCCTCGGCCAGGCCCAGGCTGAGGCGCCGGGCCAGGGCCGCCCCGCGGCGGGTCAGGGCGTAAACGGCGACGGTCGGAAGTCGGGCCGCCACGGGCTAGTCCTGCGCGGCGCGGTGGGCGTGGCTGAACTTGGCGTCATAGAGACGGCTGGCCGGGACGGCGGTCCGGTGGCGGAGGGCGGCCACGGCCGGCCCGGCCAGGATCAGGGTGTGGCGGGAAAGGTTTTCGGCCGCCAGGGTTTCGGCCAGCCTTTCGCAGGTGGTCCAGACCAGGCGGGCGTCCGGCCAGGTGGCCCGGTGGCAGAGGGCCAGGGGGGCCTGGGGGCCGTAGCCTTGGGCCAGGGCCCGGCCGGCTTCCTCCCCCAGGTCGGCTGAGAGGTAGAGGGCTAGGGAGGCCCCGATGGCGGCCAGGGCGGCCAGGTTTTCGCCTTCGGGCACGGGGGTGCGTCCGGCGGCGCGGGTGATGATTAGGGTCTGGGTTATTTCCGGGAGGGTGAATTCCAGGCCCAGGCCGGCGGCGGCGGCCAGGGCCGAGGTGACTCCGGGAATGACCCGGGCGGGCACGCCCCGGTCCATGAGGGCCGAGATCTGTTCGTGGATGGCCCCGTAAAGTGACGGGTCGCCGGTGTGGAGGCGCACCACTTTCTGGCCGTTTTCATGGCCCCGGGCCATAATATCCACTATCTCTTCAAGGTTCAGGGGGGCGGAATCCACCCGCCGGGCCTCGGGCCTGGCCCAGTCAAGAAGCGCCGGGTTGACCAGGGAACCGGCGTGGACCACCAGGTCGGCCTCGGCCAGGGCGTCGCGGCCGGCCACGGTGATGAGGTCCGGGTCGCCCGGGCCGGCGCCCACAAAGAGAACCGGGGTCATTGGCTTTTGCCCCGCACCAGCCAGACCTGGTTAAGGGGCTTGAGCATGAGGCTGTCGCTCAAGGGCTCGGAGCGGGCCGCCTGTATCTGGGTCACGGACAATTCCAGCCCGGCCTCCTTGATGGCCTTGGCGGCCAGGTTCAGGGAATCCAGGCTGACCGCGTTGGCCAGGATGAGCCCTTGGGGCCGGAGCTTGTTCTTGGCCGTTTTGATTATCCGCGGCAGGGCCTCGCCTCCGCCGCCGATGAAGACGCGATCCGGCGGGGGCAAATGGTTCATGGCCGCCAGGGAGTCGTCCTCGACCACCTCGACTTGGGTGGCCCCGAAGAAGGCCCGGTTGGCGGCTATCTGTTCCGAGCGCAGGGGTGATTTTTCCACGGCCCAGACCGAGCCGTGCGGGAGCAGGGAGGCCGCCTCGATGGAGATGGAGCCGCTGCCGGCGCCCAGGTCCCACAAGAGGTGATCGGGCTGGAGTTCCAGAAGGCCCAGGGCCACCACCCTTATTTCCAGCTTGGTTATCAGGCCGGCCTCGTGGCTGAAGGCGTTCTCCGGCATGCCCAGGTAGATGTGGGCCGGCCGCTCCAGGCATTCCAGCACCACCAGGTTCAGGGGCGAGAATTTGCGCAATTTGGCGTCGAAGAGGGTCCAGGTGGTGCAGCGTTCGTCCTGGGTGCCCAGGTCTTCAAAGACTATCATGCGCCAGTTGTGCTGGCCCCGGCCCAGGAGGCGCTTGGCGATGACCGTCGGGGTGTTGTCCGCGTCGGTGTAGATGGCCACGAAGCCCGAGCCGGAATAGTGGCTGGCCCGGAACAGGGCGCTCCATAAAGCGGTCTGGGATTCGCGGCCGTGGAGGCTCACCACCTCGGTGTGCGCCCAGCTGGTCTTGAGGCGGGCGAAGGCCTGCTGCACCAGGGTGGGGGCGGGTATTATGGTCACCGACTCCGGCCCGATGACGTTCAGGAGTTTTTGGGCCAGGCCATAGTGGTTGGGGTCGCCGCTGGCCAGCACCACCACTTTTTTGCCTTTGCGCTGCAGGGCTTTGAGTTCCTTCAGCCAGCCTTCAATGGGCAGGCTTAAGCGCAGCTTGTCGGCCTTGGCCCCGGGGAAAAGCTTCAACAGGCGGTCGCCGGCGCCTATGACGTCGGCCTCTTCTATCAGGGCGGCGACGGCCGGGGGCAGCCACTGGGGATTGGGGAGCAGGCCGATCAGGTGAAGGGTCGGTTTGGGTTTTTCCGCCATGGCGTCCTACTTTGCGTTCTTGGTTTCAGGGCCGGCTGCGGTCAATCCAGACCGGCCGAGGCCAGCGGTTCGCCGTCGTAATTGAAAAGGGTCAGCCGCAGCCGGGGCCCGGGGCCGGCCCAAAGGCGGGCCGAAGCCAGAACCCTGGCCGCCACCGCCTCCGCCGCCTGGCTGGCCAGCCCGGCTTCTTTCAATATATCCAAGGCCGCCCTGGCCGTCATGGCCCGGGCCGCGGCGGCCCGGACGTCCGGCGGGGCCAGGCCGGCCAGCCAGTCGGCCAGGAGGGCCGGGTCCTGGTCCCGCCTATGGGCGTGGGTGTTGGCCAGGCCGGCGGCCTGCTTGACGGCCTTGCCGAAAAAGACCGCCAGATTGATGGTCGCAAAGCCGCCGGCCGCGGCTTTTTTCAGGCTGTCGCCGAAAAAATCGGCGATCTGCACAAAGGCCTCCTCGGTCAGGTCCGGCCGGCCGGCCCGGGCCAGTTTCTCGCTCTGGCGGCCGGTGGTGAGCACCACTTCCCTTAAGCCCAGGGCCCGGGCCAGGTTGAGCGCGCTTTCGACGGTGGCCAGGTAGGCCTCGTGGGAAAAGGGCTTGACCAGGCCCGTGGTGCCCAGGATGGACAGGCCCCCGACAATGCCCAGGCGGGGGTTCAGCGTCCTGGCCGCCAGTTCCAGGCCGTTTTCCACGAAAATTTCCGCGGCCAGGCCGCCCGGGAAAGGGGCCAGATTGGTCTTGAGCATGGCCCGGGGAACGGGGTTGATGGCCCATTCACCCGGGGGCAGAACCAGCCCCGGCTTGGTCACCCGGCCCACGCCCGGACCGCCGGAGAGGGCCAGGCCCCCGCTTGGCCGGCGGCGAAGGCGGACCCCTATGACCGCCCCGTTGGTGACGTCCGGGTCGTCGCCGGCGTCTTTTATGACCGTGGCCTCGGCTTCGCCGGCCGTAAGTAAGCGGCCGGCGGCCACCGGCACGGCCAGGGCCCCGCCGTCAGGCAGCCGCACCTGGACCTCTTCCGGCCGGGTTTCGCCGGCCAGGAGCCTGGCCGCGGCCAGGGCGGCGGCGGTGGCCGCCGTGCCCGTGGTGAAGCCGGACTTAAGCGGCCGGTCCGGCGGGGCGGGGGTTTCCTCGTCGTCGGTTTCCGTCCAGTCCGCCTCCGAATCGTTCCGGCGCATTTCAGGCGGCCCCGCCATTTTCCGGCCGGTGGGCCAGTTCGGCCAGGGCGTTGATGACCGCGGCGGCCACGTTTGAACCGCCTTTGCGGCTCCGGTTGGTTATATGGGGGTAGGCCTCGGCCTGGAGCGCCGTCTTGGCCTCGACGGCGTTGACGAAGCCCACCGGCAGGCCCACGATGAGACGGGGCCGGGGCCAGCCCGGTTCGGAGCCCAGCTTTTCCAGGAGCCGGAAAAGGGCGGTGGGCGCGTTGCCGACGACCCATAGGCCGCCCTGGCCGTTTTTGAAAAACAGCTCGTGGGCCAGGTCCACCGCGGCCAAGGCGCGGGTGGAGCCGGTTTCCCGGGCCAGGCGCCGGGTTCTCTCATCGGCGATGAGACAGACCAGGGGGTTGCCCCAGGCGGCCAGGCGGGCGGCGTTGATGCCGCAGAGAGCCATCTTCGTGTCGGTGACTATGGCCGCGCCGGCGCGCAGGGCTTCAAGGCCCGCGGAAACGGCCCCGGGGCTGATGACGGTCCCGGACACATACTCGAAATCGGCGCTGGTGTGGACCAGGCGCCGCACTATTGTCCATTCGGCCTCGTTCCATTTATGGGGGCCGGCTTCGGCGTCGATTATGGCAAAGCTCCGCTCTTCAATGGCTTGGGGAGACAGTTTCCATTCAGGCCACGGGGCCGGCGGCTTTGCGGTTAGAGGCGTCAAGATATGGTGGGTTCCAGGTTCGTTGCTATAAGTAAATTCCAGTAGGCTTCCGGCTTCGGCAACCTGCCTCCGCGCTTACCCGTTGCCCGCCGGCTATGGGGCCTGGGGCCTATGGCCCCAGAGTGGCCTCCCGACTTCGGCAACCTGCCTCCGCACTGGCCCGTTGCCCGCCGGCTATGGGGTCTCTGGGCCTATGGCCCCGGTCAGCCCTTGAAAACCCTTTTAAGGCGGCCGAACAGGCCCGAGGTGTCGGCCTCCTCCGCCTGGGGCGGGGCCTCCGGCCCGGCGGGCTCGGCTCCGCCCTGGAGAGCGCGGCGGTAAAAGGGATCGACCTTGGCCTTGAGCAATTGGCTGAGCCCTTTTTCGCCGGGCCTTACCTGGGTGAAGTCAACGGCCTGGCCTTTCGGGGCGTGGCGGTTCACCAGGGGGGCCATCCGGTGGAGCATTTCGGAGATATCCGA
>JAITUX010000084.1 GCA_031286085.1 Candidatus Adiutrix sp.
GCTTGACAAAGGAAAAGATGATCGCCAGGAGGCTGAAATATATGGCGTTGGCGACGACAAAGCCCAAAATGATCTTGGTTCCCAATTTCAATTTCATGAGCCCGTTCTCCTTAAAGCCCACCCGGACAGCGGCCGCCGGCCCTGGTTTAAGGCCGCCCTTGGTTTAGGCCGAAACCTTCAGCCCGCGTCGCGTCTATCCGGGAAGACCGGCGGTCAAAACCGCAAGTTAAAAAACGAACGCCGAGCCGCAAACGTCAACTCCGCTGAATTTAGAAGAAAAACACGGCTCCGAGGCCTGAACCATTCAATTGGCCATAATTATAACACTTTAATCAAGCCAGGTCAATATCTTGCCTATCAAAAAAGCCCGCCCCAAAATCCTGTGCCTTAAAGTCAAGAGAGCGGCCGCTCCACGCAACCGGGGCCTTGAAACGAATTCAAGGCCCCGTGAATAATTAAGGTCTTGGTTTGGCTGGTTTTTTTCTCGCTTGTAGGGCAAGCGGCACGCCCGGCTCTTGCCTTCGGCGGCCGGGCGTATTAAAATACTTCGGGCGGTGCGCCGCGCCGCCTCAAAAATCCAGGGGTTTCCCGGCGTCGCCGGCCGAGGGGGCCACGGCTTGGCCCTGGGCCAGCGCGGCTGGGCCGTCTTCGCCTCCGGCCGCCAACTCCGGCCCGGTCCGGGCCAAGAGGGCCAGGCCCAGGTTGGCCCTCTGGACGGCCTCCAGTTGCTGGGCCCGGCGGCCGGTGACCGCCCTCAGGTAAACCTTGGACACCCCCGGACCATAGATGCCCAGTTCCCGGGCCGCGGCCCGGCTTAAGTCTATTATGCGGCCGGGCACGAAGGGCCCGCGGTCGTTGATGCGGAGGGTCAGGAGCCGGTTGTTGGCCAAGTTCCTGACTTCAACCCAGGTATGGAGCGGCAGAACCTTATGGGCGGCCGAAATCTTGTCCATGTCGTAAATTTCGCCGCTGGCCGTCCGGCGGCCGTGGAAAGGCTCGCCGTACCAGGAAGCCAGGCCCCTTTCCTTGAAGCCCTTGGCCGAAGACAGGATATAATAGCGCCGGCCCTTGACCACGTAAGACTTCCCCTTGCCCCGGCCGGAGAAAAAAAGGCCGCAGTTGGCCAGGGACAGCACCAGGGCCAGCAGCATGAAAAACTTGACGCACTCCAGGGCGCCCCGCCAGATATTAAGGCCCAGCCGGGATATTCCCAGCCCCCGAAGACCTCCCCGCCCCACCGACATTCCGGCCTCCTTCTCCTTGCGGCCCTGGCGGCTCTCTCCGCCTGGGCGCTTTTCTCCGTCTCTCCGCCCCTGGTCCAAGCCAAGGAGCCGGCTGCCCAAGCCGGGCCGAACGCCCAAGCCCGGCCCAAACCCAAGCCTAAGCCGGCCAAGCCGGCCCAAGCCAAAACAGCCAAGCCGGCCGCCGAAACCCTGCCCTGGCCCCAAAACGTCGAGGCCCTGGCCGGCGACGGCGCGGTGCTGGTCATGGACCGCCACGCCCCTCCCGGGCAGCCCCGGGAACTTTATGCCCACAACGCGGAGAAACCTTACGTCCCCGCCTCAATCCTTAAAATCGTCACTTCCGGGGCCGCACTTGAATTTTTAGGCCCGGATTTCCACTTCAAAACCGACTTTCTCTTGACCAAAACCAACGACTTGTGGATAGTCGGCTATGGGGACCCATATTTAGTGTCGGAAGAATTGGCCCTTATCGTCAAGGAATTGCAAAAACGGGGCCTGAAAACCGTCCGCAACATAATTATCGACAATTCCTATTTTCAAAAGGATCTCGTCCTGGACGGCAACACCCAGACCCGCTCCCCCTTCGACGCCTACAACGGGGCCTTCAGCGTCAATTTCAACACCGTCTCCTTTCAGAAAGACAAGAAGGGCCAGGTGTCCCGCGCCGCCGGCCATATCCCCCTGACCCCCCTGGCCCTCAAGCTGGCCGCCCAGACCAAGGGCCCGGGCCTCTTCGCCCTGAACATTTCCGAAAGCCCCCAGGCGGCCGAACAGAATTCCGGGGAATTCCTGAAAGCCCACCTTAAGGAGGCCGGCCTGCCCGTGGAAGGCGAAATCATCACCGGCCGGACCGCCCCGGCCCGCCGCAAGATCTTCTATCGCCACGAATCCTCCATGTCCCTGGACATGCTCTTGAAACTTTTGATGGAACACTCCAACAACTTCATGACCAACCAGATTTACCTGGCCCTGGGGGCCGAACTCTACGGCCCGCCGGCCAACCCGGAAAAATCCCAGGCGGCCATGAACGAATTTTTCCTGCGGCACGCCCTGGCCCCCATAACCATGGGCGACGGCAGCGGCCTGAGCCGCCAAACCACCCTGACCGCCCGCCAGATGGCCGAAATTCTGGCGGTGATGGAGCCAAACCGCCGCATCTTCTACCGCAGCGAAGACGGCCTGGTGCTCTCCAAAACCGGCACCATGAGCGACATAAAAACCATGGCCGGCTACCTTGAGCGCCCGGGCGAACCGCACCGGCCCCTGAGCTTTGTCATCCTCTTGAACGGGCTCGGCTACAACGGCGCCCGGGAACAGATTCTGAACATCCTCAAGGGCCGGTTCCCGGCCCCGCCCCCCGGCACCGGGGGCGGCTGAATCCTTTAAATTCGGGCCGGTTCCCGCCGAAGGGCCGCGCCTTCGCCCCGAGGCGCCGGAGGCGCAATTAAAACTTGCCCATTTGCCGGAAAAAGTTTATGCTACGAAAATCCAAGCCCGCCTCAGGCGGGCGACCCCTCGCAAGTTGGCCTAAAATGCCCCCTTATCTCACCTGTCCCACCCAGTTGCGCGACGAATTGGACAGCCGGCTGAACTGTTTCGGCGAATTCGCCCCCGGCGACCCCATCTGCCTTAAATCCTGCGCCCTCAGCATCAACTGCGCCATCGCCAAGAACAAATTCCTCGGCTTCCAGCTTCTGGACGACTCCGGGATGCCCTTAAGCCGTTTCGACGCCTTTGACGCGGAATAGCCATGCGCCGGCCCCAAGGCCATCCGATTAATGGTCTTTTGGTCCCCTGGCGCCGCTATGCGTGGCTTTTTCTGGTTCTCCTGGCCGGCTGCGCGGCCCCGGGGGGGCAGGCCTGGCTCCACCTGAGCCAGAAGGCCCGGGACAACGGCTTTAAGCCCGTAAATTTCAGCAGCACCCCCTTCCTCCTGGCCGGGCTCCTCAAGGGCCAGCCCGGCGCGGACGACCTGGTCGTCTATCTGGAGGGCGACGGCCGGGGCGTGGTGCGGGGCCACGTCACCCAAGACCCCACCCCGGGCCAGCCCTTAAGTTATGAGCTGGCCGAGTCCGACCCGGCCCCGGCCGTGCTTTACCTGGCCCGCATAGGCCAATACCAGCCCACCCAGACCGGCCCGGAATTCCAGCCCTACTGGTCGGAAAAACGTCTGGCCGAAGAGGCGGTCGCCGCGGCCGACAGCGCCATAGACGAAGTCAAGCGCCGCCTGGAGGCCCGGAGAATCCACCTCGTCGGCTACTCCGGCGGCGGAGGCCTGGCCACCTTGCTGGCCCAGCGCCGCACCGACGTGGCCAGCCTGGTGACGGTGGCCGGACTTTTGGACACCCAGTGGTGGGTCCGGGAAAAAAACTACCACCCCCTCACCGGTTCCCTCAACCCGGCCGACCAGGCCGCCAGCCTGACCGACCTGCCCCAGGTGCATTTCTACGGCGCCTTTGATTACATAATACCCGGGGCCATGAGCGGTCACTTCCAGTCCCTGGCCCCCTTCACCCGTTTCCAGCGGGTGGAAGTCCAGACCAACCACTGGAAAAACTGGGCCGAATGGTGGCCGGACCTTCTTAAAATGCATGTCCTGCCCCTCCGGTCCCTGGCCGTGGCCCAGCCGCTTTAGACCAAGGCCGCTTTTTTTTAATAATCATAAAAACATGGCCTTATACCCTCACCCAACACCTTGGGTGATATTTTTTTGCCGGCACAAGAAAAAAATGTATAATTAGACTTGACTTTTGTGAAAAAAT
>JAITUX010000145.1 GCA_031286085.1 Candidatus Adiutrix sp.
CGGGGGGCTTCCTTCCTGGCCGCCGCGGCCGGTTTCAGGGTGCGGCTTAATTCCTGGCGGAAATCCGGCCGGGCCGGGGACTGGCTTATCTTTTTCAGGGTCTGGCCGATGCCGGCCAGGATAAGGCCCAGGGTGAAAAGCTGGGGCTTGGGGAAACCGGGGATCAGGGCGAAAAGGATTATCAGGCCGCCGGCCACCATGAGGGCCCGGGGCTGGGCGAAAATCTGTTCGCCGATCTGGGCGCCCAGGTTGTCCGTCTCCCCGCCCGAGCGGGTCACCAGGATGCCGGCGGAGATGGCGATGATGAGCGAGGGGATCTGGGAGACCAGGCCGTCGCCGATGGTCAGGATGCCGTAGAGCTGCAGGGCCTCCCCGGCGCTCAGGCCGTTCTGCAGCACCCCGATGAGGGTTCCGCCGACGATGTTGACCGCGGTGACGATGAGGCCGGCGATGCTGTCGCCCTTGACGAATTTCATGGCCCCGTCCATGGCCCCGAACATCTGGCTTTCCTGGCCCACCTCCTGGCGGCGGCGCTGGGCTTCCTCCATGTTTATGACCCCGGCCCGGAGGTCGGCGTCTATGGACATCTGCTTGCCGGGCATGGCGTCCAGGGTGAAGCGGGCCCCCACTTCCGAGACCCGCTCCGCCCCCTTGGCTATGACCAGAAACTGGATGATGGTCAGGATGAGAAAGACCACGGCCCCGACGATGAAGTTGCCGCCCACGGCGAATTCGCCGAAGGTGTAGATTATCTCCCCGGCATCGGCCTGCAAGAGTATCAGGCGGGTGGTGGCGATGTTCAGGCCCACCCGGTAGAGGGTGGTGAACAGGAGCAGGCTGGGAAAGGTCGAAAAGGAGAGCGCCCCCCGGACGTAGATGCTAAGCATCAGCACCAGGAAGGACATGGCCATATTGGCGCCGATTAAGGCGTCCATGATGGGCGTGGGCAGGGGAACTATCATCAGGCCGATGACCGCCACCATCAGGGCCACCAGGACCAGGTCGTTGTGGCTGGTCAGGAGCCCGACCGTGCGGCGGGCGTTTTCCAGCAAGGGCAAGCTCATGCCTGGTCTCCGGCGGCCAGGTGCTGGTCCATGAGCTTATAAGTCTCCTCCCGCCGGCCCAGGCGCCACAGGGTCCGGGCCTTCAGGAGCCGGGCCGGGGCCCCGGCCGCCGCGCCGGCCAGGGGCGGCTTCTCCAGGAGGGCCAGGGCTTCCTCCGGCCGGCCGTCCTCCAGGGTGGCCGCGGCCAGGCTCAGGGCGGCCTGGACGTCCTGGGGCGCCAAGGCCGCCAGGGCCTGGAACAGGCGGGCCGCCTTGGGGGCCAGGCCCAGGCGCAGATAGAGAAAACCCAGCACCTTGAGGGTGTCGAACTGGTCCCGGTCCAAGGCCGCTTCCGGGCCCGGCCCGGCCGGGGTTTGCGGGGCCGTTTCCGACATTTCAGCCGCCCATCATGAGGTTCAGGTAGCCGCGCAGGAGATCCTGGTCATCCATCAGGGGGTTCAGGTCGTCCCTCACGAAGCGCCGCACCTCCGGCCGCCGGCTTTTTTTCAGCTTTTCCAAGCCGGTTTCCAGGTTACGCTTAAGGACGTCCGGCCGCAGAAGGTTCTCGTCGCTCACCCGGGGCTCCAGCCCGGCCATGATCAGGCTTTGGAAATTGGCCGGCTTGAAAAGGTCGGCCAGGCCGGCTTCCGGGGCCGCCCCGGTGGCCAGGGTGTGGGGCCGGGGCAGGCGCTCGGACGGGTCGGCCCGCTCAATCAAGCCCGAGAGGCCCAGGTTGGGGTCCAGAAGATTGCTGATGGCCGTGGCCATGAATCACCGCCTTTTAATCGTTTGAGGCTCTAAACCGTTTCCTGGATCGTCTGGATCAGGAACCGGGCCGCGTTTTCCAGTTCGGCCGCGGTCAGCCCGGCCTGGGGCAGGCGGACCCAAAAGATCAGGTGGTCCCGGTGTTGGCCGCAGGCCAGGGGCCAGGGCCGGCCCTGGTCCGGGGCGCAGAGACGGAGAGCCCGGACCAGGCGGCCCCGCTCGGCGGGAGGCTGGGGCACGGCCAGGCTCACCAGAAAGTCGCCGTCGTCCAAGGCTTCCAGGCTCAACTCCCCCAGCCCGGTGAGGGTCAGGGCCAAGGGCGGCGGGTTCAGCCGCCCCAAGCCCAGGCGGCGGCCGAATTCCAGCACTTCCTTTTCCAGCATATTCCCGCCTTATTCCAAACTGGCCAGGTATTCGTCTTCCCGCGTTATGGCCAGGTCCAGGGCTTCCTGCACCGAACCCATGACCTTCAGCCGGCTTTCCGGCCCGTCGAAAAACTGGGGGCTGAAGAGCCTGACCGTGCCCAGGAGTTCCTGGTAAAAGAGGACCTCCCGCTCGATGTCCGGCGGCTTGGCCGACTGGAGCAGGGGCCTATAGTCGTCCGGCCCCGGGAAGCGCTGGCTCTTGGCCCGCAATAACGATTGCACCAGTTCCATGGGCGTCAGGCTGGCCTCCGTCACCTGGTGGACCGAGCGCCAGCGTTCCACCAGGCGGAGGGCCAGGGCGTGGGCGCCGTTGAGCACCCGAACCTGGCCCAAGCCCTGGCCCACGGCTTCCAGGTGGGCCGGGCCGTGGCTGGGCTGGTCCGAGGCCAGGTCGTCGCCCAGGCTCCTGAAGAGAAATTCAACGGCCTCCTCGAAGCGCTCCGGGCCGAATTTTTCCAGGATGAAGGCAAACATATCCTCGGGCCGCTCGTAAAATTCGCCGGTCGCCCGCCGGTAGTCCGAGCCCAGTTCAAAAGGGTCGCCCAAACCGGGGTGGTCCAGGCCGGCCAGGGTTCCGGCCAGGCCGGCCTTTATTTCCGGCCCCCGGCGGCTCTCCAGTTCATCGGCCGCCGTCTTCAAGGCGGCCGAAATCTCCGCCGACCCGGCCAGGTCGGCTTGAAGCTCTTCCAGCGCGGCCCAGGCCAGGGAGGGGTCGCCCCCGAATTCCTTCAGGGCCTGGTCCAGGACGTCCCGGGGGTTTCGATTGGACTTCAGGAATTCGGCCAGCCGTTCCAGGTTGGTTTTATGGCCGGACTTGGCCATGAGTTCCTGGTATTTGGCCACCTTCTCCACCATCAGGTCGAAGCGGCTGTCCTTGACCTTGCGCTCCTTGAGGTCCAGTTCCTTGGTGTTGTCGTGGCCGAAGGTCAGTTCCTCGGACGAATCGGCCAGGAGTTCAAGGGGGTCGGCGCTGGCCTTGATCTCGTAGCCGGCCAGCCGCCCTTTCTCCTCCTGGCCTTTGGTGATCTGGTCGGACAGGCCGGCCAAGCCGGGACCGGCGTCCATTTTCACCTGGCTCATAATTTCAGCCATATGGCCTCCCTTGGGCGGCCCGGGGCCGCCCCTGGAAAATCAGCGCCAGCCCGGCCGCTAGTAAGGCCAGGCTCAACAACTGGCCCAGGGTCAGCCAGCCTCCGGCCAGGTAGCCCCAAGCCGGGTCGGGCGCCCGCCAGAATTCCACGGCGATGCGCCCCAGGCTGTAAAAAATCGCGAAGCCGGCCGCGGCCCTTCCGGGGGCCGCCCCTGGTTTCCGGTATATCGTAAAGACGATCAGGGCCAGGAGAGGCCCCTCCCAAATGGCCTCGTAAAGCTGGGTCGGGTGCCGGGGTTCCGGCCCGGCCCCGGCGAAGACCACGGCCCAGGGCAGAGCGGAGGGCCGGCCCCACAATTCCCCCAGCCAGAAGTTGCCCAGCCGGCCCAGGGCCAGCCCCAAGGGGGCCAAGAGGGCCAGGCGATCCAGGGCCGGCCGGAACCAGGCCCGGCCGCCGCTCAGCCGGGCCGCGAGAACCGCCCCCAGGAGGCCGCCGTGGAAGGACATGCCCCCGCGCCAGAGGCGGAATATCTCTCCCGGCGCGGCCCGGTAAAACATGGGCTCGTAGATGAGCGCATAGCCCAAACGGCCGCCGATGATGGCCCCGGCCATGGCCCAGACCATAAGCCGGGTCCAGGCCGCCGGGGCCAGGGGCGGAAGGCCGGGGGCGCCCACCGGGGGCAGCCGGCTGTCCAGCAGCCAGATCAGCCCGCAGGCGGCCAGATACATGAGCCCGTAAATCGACACAGAATACCTTTACCCCTCCGACGTCTTCCCGGCCGCGAAAACCAGTTCCACCTGGTTGCAGTCGCCCAGCCGGCGGTAACGGCAACTCCGGGCCAGGGTCTTGACCAGGTGGACCCCCAGGCCGCCTATCGGCCTATCCGGCAGTTCGGCCTCCAGGTCCGGCCTGGGGGCCTGGGTGAAGGGGTCGAAGGGCCGCCCCCAATCCCGGAGAATGAGCCTGAAGCCGCCGCCGGCCGGGCCGGCTTCCAGTTCAATTCGGCCCGGCCGGTCCGGGGCGTAGGCGTGGCCGGCTATGTTGACCCAGAGTTCCTCCAGGGCCAGTTCCACCTGGGGCCCCAGGCTCCTGAACTCGGCCGGCAGGGCGTCGGCCAGAAAGGCGTTGGCTTGGCCCAGGCTGTCGAGGTCGGCCGGAAAGCTGACGGCGGGCATGGGCCGGACCTCACCACCCGTCGGCCGCCGCGGCCTGGTCGGGAAATATCTTCAAAATGGACATGAAGCCGGAAATTTTGAAGACGTCCTCCACCAGGGGCCGGAGACCGCAGAACCCCAAGGGCCGCCCGTCCTTCTGGCAGGACTTGGCCAAGAGCAGCACCCCGCGCAGCCCGGCCGAGCTTATGAATTCCAGGCCGGAGAGATCCACCAGGAGACGGGCCGGCGTTCCCGCCAGGGCCTGGGCCGCGGCCTGGCTGAATTCGGTCGTGGTGGTGGCGTCCAGGCGGCCTGAAACCTTCAGTAGGCCTTGTCCGTCCCGGGTCTCGATTTCCCACTTCATCAGGTTTCCTCGTTTGTCGCTGTTCAGTTGTAACTGTACATAAGCCCCTGGCTGATCTTCAGCCAGCCGTCCAGGGTGACGAACAGCAGGAGCTTGAAAGGCAGGGAAATGGTCATGGGCGAGACCATCATCATGCCCATGGCCAGGAGAATGTTGGAAATCACCAGGTCGATGACGATGAAGGGCATGTAGAGCAGGAAACCGATCTTGAAGGCCTTGGTCAATTCGGTGATGACGAAGGCGGGGATGAGCAGCAGGAAGCCGGCCTCGTCGATGCCGTCCCGGTATTCCGGCGGCCACAGGCGCTGGGCCGCGCTTTTGAAGGCGCTCAAGGTCTGGCGGTCGGTGTTGCGGTCCAGAAAGCCTTTAAGGGGCGGGGAGGCGGCGGCCAGAAAGGGAACCAGCCGGCTCGCGTCGCTCTGAATGTCCAACCCCGAGCCTTTGGCCAGCTTCCAGGTATCCAGGGCCACCGGGGCCATGACGAAGAGGGTCAGGACCATGGCCAGGCCGTTGAGCACCATGGCCGGGGGCACCTGCTGCACGCCCAGGGCGTTGCGCACCAGGGTGGTGACCACCACTATCTTGACGTAGGAAGTCACCATCATCAGAAAAAAAGGCATTAGGCCCAAGGCGGCCATCAGGAGGATGAAAGTGACCGGGCTGGTGGTTATCATGGGGCTCTCGGTTCGGTATCAGTCCCCGGCTTTCCGGGGAACGACCCTGGTCACTTCCACGCCCAGGGTTCCGCCCAAATCCACCAGGCGGCCGGCGCCTATGGCCAGGCCGTTCACGGTCAGGGTCACCGGGGCCAGGGGATCGACCCCCAGGGGGAAACCGCGGCCCGGGGCCAGGGTTTGCAGTTCGGCCAGGGTCAGCCGTTTTTTTTCAAGTTCAAAACTGACGACCACTTCCAACCGGTCCAGGTCCAGGCCCCCTTCGGCCGCTTCCGGCGGGCCCGGGTCGGCGCCGTCTTTTACCGCTTCCGGCAGGTTGTCTGAAGACATGGGCAACTCCTCGGGGCTCCAGTCAAGCGCTTCGGCCCGGCCGGCTTCGACCTTGAGCCGGAGGCCGCCGCCGGGCAGGCGCAGGGTCAGGCGGCCCCGGGCGGCCGGGTAGTCCGGGGGCAGAAGGATATCGGACTCGGCCAGGCCGGCCAGGAGAGCCCGGGGCAGGGCCATCCGCCCGGCCTCCAGAACGGCCGGGATGGGCCAGTCCGCGCGGGCCGGGTTCAGCCAGGCCGGCAGGCGGCTTATCTTGTCCGCCAGCCAGAACCCCCCGGCCTCGGTCGAGGCCCGGAGGCGCAGCGGGGTCGGGAAAACGCGCCCGTCCGCGGCCTGAAAGCGGAAGAGGAAATGAAGGGGCGGCGAAAGCCAGGCGGTTTCCGTGGCTTCCGGTTCAACTTCCACCGCCGCGCCCAGGCCTTCCGCCAGTCGGTCGAGCCAAGGCTGGGCGGCCAGGGCGGCGGCGGCGGCCAGGAGGTCTTCCGGCAGCGCGGCCGGGTCCGCCCCGGCCAGGGCGGCGGGCAGAAAATTCAGCCCGCCCAGTTCCATCAGCCAGAGAGCCCCTCCGGCGGACAAGGTCAAGGCGGCCCGCGCCGGCCAGGGGGCCGGGGCGGGCTCGTAAACGAATTCCAAAGGCCCCGCCCCCGGTTGAAAGGCCCGCCGGGAGCTTAAGGCCGTGCGCAGGGCGGCCGTGACCGGGGCCAAGGGCGGCGGCGCGTAGGGCTCAGGCCGCGTCACGGGTTTTTCCAGGGCTTAATCCGCCTCTTTCCAGGCCGGGTTCAGGCTTCATCCTGGTCGTTCCAGCCCAGTCCCCGGGAGCGGCGCTCGGCGGATCCGTCCTCGCCGGCCCCGGCCTCGGTCCGGGAAACGGTTACGCGCACCCCATCCCTTTCCTGGGCGGCCAAAGCGGCCTTGAGGGAGTCCTGGGCCGCCACCAGGGTCTGAAAGGAGTCGGCCCGCCCGGAAACCAGGCTGACGGTCAGGAGCCCGTCCGCATCCCGGGCCAGGATTATCTCCGTGCCCGGCAGAAGGCTTTCATTCACCTTGAGGCGCACTTCCCCGGGCTGGTCCGCGGGGCTGACCAGTATTTCCCCCACCAGGCCGCGCACCAGTTCTTCCAGGCCGGGCTCGGTTCCGGCCGGGGGGGCGATGGCCCCGGCCTCCGCCGGCCCCGCCTGGGCCGATTGGCCCAGGGCCTGGCCCCAGACCTGGCTCATGATGGACGAGAGGTCTTCTTTCCCATCCTTTTTTTCGCGTTCCGCCTTATCTTCCGGTTTCTGGTAGAGGCGCTGAAACTCGTCCCGCCAGGCGGCCGGGGGCGCTTCCCGCCCCGCTTTAGGGGCGGCCGTCGGCCCGGGTGGATCGGCGGCCTTGGTCTTCAACAGGCTATCCATCGGCAATCACCAAAACCTTTAGGCCGGAGAAGTTGCAATAAACGCGCCAAGGCCGAAAAGACAAGCGACCCGCCCGTAGCCGCTCGGTTTGGCGGGCGCCTGAAACTTAAGCGCCGCAATTATTTCCTTGGAAACTCTTGCGTAAATATCATAGGGCAATAATCACGTTTTTAGGGGTGGTAATTTTGACCCCCAAAATACCCTTTTTGACCATATATACAAGGAAAGGCCCCATCGCCTGGTCGAAAATTTTACAAAATTTCAACCATGGGCTCCCGATAATCAGATATGATTTCCCCCTTGTTTTCAAGCGTTTCCGCCAGCCGTGGGCTTAAGCTTGGAAAGCGGCGTGGCGATGGCTTTAAACGATAGCGCAATAATATTAATGATTAAGGATTGTTATCCTTTCTGGTTTAAGTTTCAGCCGATAATTTTATTCAAGCTATCTCATAAAAGGAAATAAGTCAATATTAAATCCAAATAATGGAAGGGGATTTTCGTATCATAAAATATGGTTAAAAATACTAGCGAAAATACCGACGCTTTGCGATATTTCAGAGCCTATTTTTCGGCTTGGGCCAAAAAGACTGGCTTGAATCAGAATGAAATCGCCGGCCGCTTGAAAATAGGTCAGAGCCAGATCAATGAAATTTTGAGCGGCAAAAGAGGGGTTTCCCTGGGGCGAATGGAGGAAATTTCAAAAAAAACAGGTCTCAGCTTTATAGACGCCCTGCTGAAGGGTCAGGAGCTTTGCGGAGAAATGAATGGGACCAAGGGGTTGACGCCGTTTCAAATTGAAGCTCTTTCCGCCTTCAAGGAATGCCTCCTGGCTGGCGGGGAAGCCTCCGAGATGCTGGCCCAAAACGCCTTGAATCTGGCCCGAAAAAAACAGGCCGAGGGGCCTAAGAAATCTAACCCTTACCAGGGGCAACGCAAATCGAAATCAGCCTGAACGGCGTTCTATTCGATTCCGCCTCTATCGGTGACAAACTGAAGAAATAGCAGGTTTGCCGGCCCTGAAAAATATTCCAACCTGTTGAAATATTTTTCAGGGCCGGCTATATGATTAATTCGGCCAGCTTGTTCCTGCCGGATACGCCCAATTTCTCGTAAATCCTCTCTATGATGTTGTTCACCGCACTGACGGAAATATGATAATGCTTGGCGATTTTCGCGCGTGAGGTATGCCGCGCCACCAGCAAGGCGATTTCGTGCTCGCGTAAAGACAGAATCAATGGGATATTGTTATTCATGAAACGGTTGTGAAAGGCCAGCCAGTTCACCACCGTGCGCTTGGATTGCTTGAGCACGGCGTTGTAGGACGAGGGAAATTCCCGCTGGAGCAGCCTCTCCAGCAGGCAGCCGAAAACAGGGAGACGCTCCGCGAACGGGGTGATGAAGCCATGAGGCAGAGTTTTCGCCATGGCGCTCAGCAGATGGCGCTCGGCGTCATCCTCACGGTTCAAGGCATAGCAAGCGGTGGCGCATAACAGCCGGAAATACGTTTCCTCATAGGTCAGATAATGTTCCGAAACACAAAAGGCCAGCGAGGCCTGCGCGGCCGCCAGCATGATTTCATAGCTCTTCCGCCAACGCAAATTCTCCAGGCCCAAACGGATGGCGCTCGGCCTGGCCGGCTCGGGGAGGGCCGAGAAATTCCAGCTCTTCAGCCAGTCAGGAGCCAAGGCGGTCGCTCCCGCTCCCATATACGCGCTGCCAAGCGCCAGCTCCGCGCAAGCCGTCACCGCGGGCCCCTCGCTTGCTTTGACGACCCCTTTGAGATAGGTTTCCACCTCTAAAAAAAACGGGTAATCCCCCAGGCTGATGGCCGCCGCTATAGCCGCCTGACCGGCGCAGAGTTTGACCGCGCCGGTCTCTTCGATAGCGAGATAGCGGCGTTTTATATATTCAAAATCGCCCCGCACATAGGCCAGCGCGATTTCGGGGATGACCCGCAGACGCTCGTCTTGCACCATATTGATGACGGAGTCGGGTTCGTCAAGGGGCGCCGGTATATAGACGGCCCGGATAACCTCCATCAATTCGGACTCAAGCGATTTTTGCGTTTTATTTCCGCGCCCGCTGGCGGGCTTTACCGCGCCGCTGGGTATCATCCATGACTTCCCGCCAAAACGCGCCGCTCCTTCAATCCGGTTGTTTTTTATGCACATGGTCACATACCGGCCGCTTACGCCCCAAGCCTCCGCGGTTTCCTTTACGGTTTTGTAATCCATGTTCTTCACGTTCATATCCTCGCCGCCTAGTGGATATTATCACAAATCCGTCATTTGGATTTGTGGGGCTTGATGACGGTTTTGAATTATACTTCCTTTAACGGAAGCCTTCAAATCTCGCCGCCCAAGTCACCGGAAAAACGCCGACGCCAACTTTAGCTGGCTGCAGCGCCAACTTTGTTGGCGTCAGTAGGTCCAACTCAGCCGGCCGGGCTAATGTCAGTTTGATATGATTATATTTTCAGGCTTGGCCCGACTCTTGCTTCAGACTGTCCCAGACCATATAGTTTTGGCCAACGGCTGAGAATAACGGGAGGACTATTGGAATGAGCCAACTACAGCCTTATG
>JAITUX010000170.1 GCA_031286085.1 Candidatus Adiutrix sp.
CCGCTAAAAGGTCAGGGCTGGTCATGGCCGGCCCTGGCGCTGAGCAGGACGCCTATGGGCCGGAGCGATTCTATGTTGTCACAGGTGAATTTCACCACGACCATGGCCGGCACGGCGACGATGAGGCCCATCACCCCCCAGAGCCAGCCCCACAGGAACAGGGCCAGGAGCGAGGCGGTGGGGGAGAGGTTGACGTTACGTTCCAGCATCAGGGGTTCAATCAAACTGCCGTTCAGCACCATGACCAGGGTCAGGGCGGCGGCCAGGCCCAGGGCGGAGGAGGGGCCGCCCAGTTCCGGCTGCACCAGGGCCACGGCCGCCGGGGGCAGGACGGTCAGAATGCTCCCCAGGTTGGGCACGAAGTTCAGGACCGCCCCGAAGACGCCCCAGGTGACGGCGAAATCGAGGCCGAAAAACAGGCAGGTCAGGGTCACGCCCAGGCCGGCTATGAGGCTGGAGGCCGTCTTGGCCAGGAGGTAGCGCTGCACCTGGCGGCCGATGCCCTCGAAAGCCCGGCTCAACAAGGGGCCCCTCTGGTCGGGGAAGGCCCGCCGGAGCCGGCCGGGCATGGACGGATAGGCCGACAGGAAATACAAAAGGAAAACCAGGGCGGTCGCCAGGTAGCCCAGGCCGGTGAAAATGGAATTGAGGGCGTCGCCCACCAGGCGGCCCAGGGAGACGCCGCTCAAGGCGCTTTTTAGGCTCTCGGCGCTGAGAAAGGGCAAGTGGTCGGTGAGGTCCCGGGCCTGGCCGACCAGGAGGAAGAGGCTTTCCTCGTATTTGGGAAAGCCGTCCCGGAAGGCCAGGAAGCTGCCCAGGACATAGCGGCTGCCCAGCCAGACCAGGGCCGCGACCCCCGCCAGGGCGAGGATGATGGCCAGAGGACGCGGAACCCCGAGGCGGCACAGCCCTTCCACCGGCGGGCTTAATAGAAAAACGCCGAAGATGGCCAGCAAAAGGGGCATGAATATGAATTTCAGGTTGGCCAGAAGCCAGCCGATCATCATGGCCAGGGCCAGGAAGAAAAAAACCGTGCGGGCCCGGTCGGCGGCGGGGCGGCCTCGTCGGGCCGGGAAAGGGGGCATACCAAACTATCCTGTTTGTGGTAAAATCAGCCAAACAATCCGGAGGTCCTTGGGGAGCGGCCGCTCCGGCGGACGGCGGCCAAGCACCACCAGGGCCGCGCAACCCGGCCGGAGGGCCGGCTCCGGGCCGGGAAAGACCTTGGCCCATCCCGCCGTGCCGCCATTATATTACAGTTTTCCGGCAATGTCATGAACCCAGCCGCCCCGCCCCGCCGCATAAAACTTCTGCCGGACCAGCTCATAAACCGCATCGCCGCCGGGGAGGTGGTCGAGCGGCCCAGCGCCGTCCTGAAGGAACTGGTGGAAAACAGCCTGGACGCCGGGGCCGACCGCGTGGATATCGAGGTCTCCGGCGGGGGGAAAAAACTCATCGTGGTCCGGGACAACGGCCGCGGCATGGATGAAGACGACCTTCTGATGTGCCTGGAGCGCCACGCCACCAGCAAAATCGACGCCGAGGCCGACCTCATGAGCATAAAGACCCTGGGGTTTCGCGGCGAGGCCCTGCCTTCCATCGGCGCGGTGTCCGACTTGGCCATCACCAGCGCCGTGGAAGGCGGCGAGGGCCACAAGGTCACCCTGGCCGCCGGCCGCCTTCTTGGCCTGGCCCCGGTGGCGGCCAACCGGGGCACCACGGTGGAAGTGCGCAACCTGTTCTACAATGTGCCGGCCCGGCGCAAATTCCTGAAATCGGATCGCACCGAAAACGCCCACCTCCTGGATGTGGCCCAGAGCTACGCCCTGTCCCGGGCCGGCCTGAGGCTGACCTTCCGGGATAACGGCCGGGAGACGCTGGCCGTTGAAAGCCGGCACGATTTCCAGACCAGGGTCTTCAAGGTGCTGGGGCGGAGCGTGGCCGAGAGCCTTACCCCCCTGGCCTGGGAAAGGGAGGGCCTGCGCGTTTCCGGCTGGCTGGGAGCCCCCGACCACCACCTGCCGTCCACCTCCCGCCTCTTCACCTATGTCCTGGGCCGCCCGGTGCGGGACCGGCTGCTCAACCGGGCCCTGGCGGACGGTTACGGCCGCCTTCTGCCCCGGGGGACCTGGCCGGCGGCGGTGATTTTTATTGACTTGGACCCGGCGGAAGTTGACGTCAACGTCCACCCGGCCAAGGCCGAGGTCCGCTTTCGCCAGCCCCCGGCCATTTACTCCGCCCTGGTGGAGGCGGTGGCCGGGGTGGTGGGCCGGGCGGCCCCCCGGGCCGCCTCGCCTTGGACTTCGGCCCGTCCGGCCCGCCCCGAGCCCCCGTCCTCCCCGCCCCGGCCCTCCTGGCCGGGTGAAAAGCCCATGCCCCCCCCCAGGCCGCCCTGGCTGGACGACGAACCGGACGCCCCGCCCGTTGCGGAACCGGCTCCGCCGGAACCGGCCCCGCCCGAAACGGCAAGCTCTGAATCGACACAGCCCGAGCCGGCCCCGCCGGAAGCCTCCCCGGCTGCCGGGCCTAATTTCGAGCCCCTCCGGCCCCTGGCCCAGCTCTACCACAGCTACATACTGGCCGAAGGCGCCCGGGGCCTCTACTTGGTGGACCAGCACGCCGCCCACGAGCGCCTCTTGTTCAACAAGCTTAAGCGTGACCTGGCCCGGACGGGCCTGCCCAGCCAGTCCCTGCTTCTGCCCGAACCCTTGGAACTCCCGCCCCGGGAGGCCCGCGCCGCGGAAAAACTGCGCCCCCACCTGGCCCGCCTGGGGTTTGAACTGGAGCCCTTCGGCGAACGGGGCGGTTTTCTCTTGCGCGGCGTGCCGGCCGTTTTAGGCCGCGAAGACCCGCGGCCGCCCCTCATGGAAATCCTGGGGGCCGGCCAGAGCCAACTGGCCGCCCTGGACGGCGCGGGGCTAAAGGAGGCCCTGGCGGCCCTGGCCGACAGCTGGCTCTACAGCCTGGCCTGCCGGGCCGCCATCAAGGCCGGGGAAAAAATGAGCCTGGAAGCCATGGCCCGGCTGCTGGAAGACATGGCCCGGGAACCTCACGGGGCCTACTGCCCCCACGGCCGCCCCGCCATCCAACTCATTGAGCGCGTAACCATAGAACGGCGCTTCGACCGCCGCTGACCAGGGCTGAGCCTTGGACCCAAGCCGGCGAACAGCGCGGCGGCGCGTATATGGCTGGCCGTGGCCGGGAGTTTCCAAGTAAAGGGGCGCCACCCGTCCCCATAATTCCACCGGCCACGGCAACCTGTCCCCGCACTAATGTTTCGTCCGCCGACGGCGGTCCAGGCGGCAGCCTGACCGCCGACATGGGTCCAGGGCTCAGCCCTGGTTAGGCGTAGATTGGGGTTAGTAAGCTTGTTTTGAGCCAGGTGTGCGGTTCGCGGTCGGTGCTTTGGGGGGGCAGGGCGGAGATCTGGGCGGCCAGGGCGCCCACCAGGCCGCGGGCGCCGGCCAGGTTCAGCTTGGCGGCGGGGACAGGCGCGGGCGCGGGCTTGTTCGCCGCCGGCCCGTTTTTTTGAGCGGCGCCGCTTAAGGTGCGGCGGTCCCCGGTCCGGGCCGAGGGCGGCCGCTCCTCGCTTTCCCCGGCCGGCGGCCGGTATTCGGGCCGTTCATAGTGGGGGCCGAGTTTCCCCAGAACGTTATAGTTGTTGACGGCGTTGAGCATATTACTCTTTATGCCAAGCGGCCTTCAAATGGAAACCCTTTTGAAAGCAACTTGGCCTCAACCTCTAAACGTAGTCCCCGCGCTTGAACTTCATGGCTTCCACCGTGGCCAGCACGGCCGCTTCGTTGGAGAGGCCCTTCAAGGGGTCGCTCTCCTTGAGCTTTAAGCTGAGCCGGGAGAGGCGGTCGGCCTCCTGGCCCAGGTCGTCGGCCAGGGGGGCTATATCCTTGAGCGTCCGGTCTTCATCGCCCAGGGCCACGGCATAGCGGTCCATCTGGTCGAGAGTCCGTTCCAACTGCTGCCTGGTCTTAAGGCTGGCCGTCTCCAGCCCCGGCATCATCAGGCCGCTTAAGGCCTGGTTTTGCAAGAGGATGGCCTCGGCGCTCCAGGCCTGGGTTTTGGGGGCCGGGGCGGTTTTCTGCCCGGCCAGCAGGCTGGCGAAATCCGGGCCTTCGGCCTGACGGGCGGCGGCCTGGGGCTTGGCCTGGGTCGGGGTCTGATTGAGGTGGTCTAAGGGTTTAATGGTCATGGGCGGCCTCTCTACGGCATTGAATTGCAATGGGGCCGGAGCCGGCTTAAGGCTCCGGGGTCTCCGCCCAGGAACAAGCAAAATACGGGCCAAAGCGTCTTGAGTATATTTTATTGATTTTATTATATATTATTTTGCGGGGGTTCGCCGGGGGACGGCAGAAATTACCTACAGGGGCCGACCGGCCAGTGGGACGCGAGTAAAAGGCCAGCCGAAGCTGGCCTTTTACTCGACGGAGGGCTCTAAAAGCCGAAATCCGGCGGCGCCTGTTCCTTGGGCAGAGCCGCGGCCACCGAGCGGGCCAAGGCCCGAACCGGCTCCAAGTCGGCTTCCGTGGGCACCCACATATAACGGACCTCCGGGGCCGGCATTTGGAATTTCATCTCGCCCAAAGCCGCCTGGACCATTTTGGCGGCTTCGCCGCTCCAGCCGTAGGAGCCGAAGGCGGCCCCGATTTTGTTCTTAAATTTAAGGCCCCGCATGTAGCTGAGCAGTTCGGCGATGGTGGGGTAGAGGCCATTGTTCAGGGTGGGCGAACCCACCAGCACGGCCCCGGCGTCATAAATTTCCGTCGCCACGTCGCTGCGGTGGCAGGACTTGAGGCTCATCCGCCGGACCAGAACCCCCTCGACGCTCAAGGCGTCGGCCAGTTCCGCGGCCATTTTTTCCGTGGACTTCCACATGGTGTCATAGACGACCACGGCCTTGCGGGTCGGTTCCTGCTTGACCCAGCGGGCGTAGCAGTTGACGATTTCCGAGATGTTGTCGCGCCAGATCAGGCCGTGGTCGGGGCAGATGATCTTGATCTTGGCCAGAAGGCCGCTGTCAACCACGCTTTTAAGCACGGCGGCTATGGGCCCGGTATAGGGGGTCAGGATGTTGGCGAAATATTTCAGGGCCTCGTAACCCCAGACGCGGCGCAGGACTTCGTCGTCGAAGCGCCGGTTGGTGGCCAGGTGCAGGCCGAAAGCGTCCTGGGAGAAGAGGATGCCCAACTGGGGGCAGAAGCGGGCCATGCTGGCGGGCCAATGAACCATTTTGGTTTCAATGAATTCCAGGCTCATGCGGCCCAAGGCCAGAGAGTCGCCGCTGGCCACGGCCCGGTAATTGAGTTCGGTCCCGGGGAAATGGGCTTTGAAGGCTTTTTCGCCCGTCTGGCTGACATAGACCGGCTTCTCCCGGCCGATGGCCTCCATAAGCCCGGGCAAGGCCCCGGAGTGGTCCAGCTCGACATGCTGGGCGACCACCTGGTCTATGCGCCGGGGATCCACTATTTTGGATATCCGGCTCAAAAGCTCGGGCAGAAACTCGTTTTTCACCGTGTCGATCAGGGTTATCTTCTCATCCATTATGAGGTAGGCGTTATAGGTGCTGCCGGCCGAGGTGCGGTAGCCGTGGAAGTCGCGGACGCCGTAATCCACCGCGCCCACCCAATAGACGTTTTCCACTACTTTTACAGGTTCCATGGAGCCTCCCGGCGCCGAGAGAGCCTTACGGCGATTGAAAGGCCGGCGCGGCCGGACCTTTTAATCGCCGGGCTCTTCGGCTGGTTATTTTACGGTTTCAGGCCGGCTGGAATTCGCCCTTGCCGGCCCCGCAGACTGGGCAGACCCAGGCGTTGGGCACGCTTTCAAAGGGCGTGCCGGGGGCGACGCCGTCGCCGGGGGCGCCCTTGGCCGGATCGTATTCATAACCGCAGACGTTGCAAACGTATTTCTTCATGAAACACCTCCCTGGAAGATGGTTGAGGCGGCCTGGGGCCCCTTCAAGTTTTACGGCTTGACCGGAATATGATAGCTCAAACCAGGCCGTCTGGCAAGTGCCGTCCGGACGTCAGCTTTCGATGAAGGGCTTCAGCTTGCGGCTGCGGCTGGGGTGGCGCAGCTTGCGCAGGGCTTTGGCTTCTATCTGGCGAATGCGTTCCCGGGTCACTTCAAAATCGCGCCCCACCTCCTCCAGGGTGTGGTCGGCCTTTTCGCCTATGCCGAAGCGCAGGCGCAGCACCTTTTCCTCCCGGGGGGTGAGGGTGGCCAGCACCTTGCGGGTTTGCTCGGCCAGGTTGAGGCTTATGACCGCGTCGGCCGGGCTGACGATGCGGCGGTCTTCAATGAAGTCGCCCAGGTAGCTGTCCTCGTCCTCGCCTATGGGCGTCTCCAGGGAGATGGGCTCCTTGGCGATCTTGAGCACCTTGCGCACCTTGTCCAGCGGCAGTTCCATCTTTTCGGCGATTTCCTCCGGGGTGGGTTCCCGGCCCAATTCCTGCACCAGGTAGCGGGAGGTGCGGATAAGCTTGTTGATGGTCTCGATCATGTGGACCGGTATGCGGATGGTGCGGGCCTGGTCGGCGATGGCCCGGGTGATGGCCTGGCGGATCCACCAGGTGGCGTAGGTGGAAAACTTGTAGCCGCGCTGGTATTCGAATTTGTCCACGGCCTTCATCAGGCCGATGTTGCCCTCCTGGATGAGGTCCAGGAACTGAAGTCCCCGGTTGGTGTATTTTTTGGCTATGGAGACCACCAGGCGCAGGTTGGCTTCAATCAGGTCGTTCTTGGCGGCGCCGGCCATGACCTCGCCCTCTTCGACGGTCTGGAGAATCCGGGCCAGATCCTTTGGCTTCATCTTAAGTTCTTCTTCCAGCCGTCTGGCCCGCTGGATGTGCTCCTGCACCGTCTGGCCGATTTGCTGGACCTTCTCGGCCGTCAGTTTCGGGTTGAGCTTGCGGCAGGCCTTGGCCTGGCCCTTGGGGTCTTTTTTGACTAGCGCGCAGAATTTTCTCAATTCGGCCAGGGTGGCCACCTTCAAGAGGGCCTTGGCGTGTTCCTCCACCTCGCGGCAGGTGGTGAATTCGTTGTGCCAGGACCTTATCCGGGAGACCATGGAGTCGTAGTGGTTCTGGTCCAGCCGCAGTTCGCGGAACAACTTGGCGATTTCCAGCTTGCGGCGGTCGAGGTCGGCCTGGATCTTAATCTGCCGGGCCTTGTCGGCGGTCTTCTTTTCGGCGGCCGCGCGGCGCGCCTGTCGGCCGTAATTCTGGCTCTTGCGCTCGATCTCCTTGATCAGGGCGATTATCTGGTCGCGGCGCTGGGGGGAGTCGATGAAATGCTCCTCTTCCTCGTCGGCGTCCTTGACCACTTCCTTGAGGCGGATCTCGTCGGCTTCCAGTTTTTTCCTCAAGGCGCTTATTTCCTCGAAACCGATGGCCGTCTCCAGGATGGCGGTGATGATTAGCTGCTCCCCCCGCTCGATGCGCTTGGCGATCTCCACTTCCCCTTCCCGGGTCAAAAGGGGCACCTGGCCCATCTCCCGGAGGTACATCTTGACCGGGTCGGTGACCCGGGTGTCGGCCTCGGCCTCCAGGCTCAGGTCCGGCTCGCGGTCTTCGTGGCTCTTCAAGTCTTCAAATTTCTTGGAACTTTTGACCAGGTCCACATCCTCAATGTTTGGCAGGTCGATATCATCGACAATCGCCATGAAGTCTTCAAGGTTGTCGGTATCGTCAAAGGAGGAGAGCGATTCGCTCAAGTCGTCGTAGCTCAGGCTCTCCTTGTCTTTGCCCATGGCGATGATGTCTCTCATTTTGAACGGGTCGCGGGCCATTTGGGGACAACTCCTTGGCTGTAATGTGGAGGGCCGTCCGGCAGAACGGCCAGACTATACGCCGAAACTACTATGTTATCACATTTTAAGTTTTAAAGCCAGGTTTTTTGGCCGCCCGAAGCCCGGACCAGGGCCGCCACCCGCTCTTTTTCCCCGGCCAGCCTCCGCGCCTCGGCTTCGTCCCCGGCCGCCTGGGCCAGGGCGATGGCCCGGGAAAGCTCGGCCTGGCGCCGCCGCCCCCACTTGGCCGTCAGCCGGCCCATGTGCTGCCGGGCCGCGCCCTCGGCCTGGCCCGAGGGGAAGACCCGGGGCGCCAGGAGCGTCCGGCCGACGAGGCCGGCCAAGGGTTCCGGCAGGTCGTCGCCCTGGACCGACTCCAGGCCCGCCTCGCCCCCGGCCGCGAAAGCCGCCCGGAGGCGGTCGAAGAGGAGACGGCTTTGGTCCTGGGGCCAATAGTCGGACAGGCTCTCCAGGACCAGGCCGGCGGTTTCCTGGTGGATAAGGATAAAGCCCAAAAGCTCCAGGGCGGTCGGGTCCGCCGCCGGCCCGGCCTCCGCCGGCGGCCCGGCGGGGGGCGCGTCCGGCCGGCGGCTTGCGGCTCCGGCCGCCCCCCGCCGGCCGTCCTCCAGGTCGCCTTCCCCTATATTCAGCAATTCGGCCAGCCGCCGGCGGACGATTTGCCTCTTGGCCGCATCCGTAAGCCCCCCCAAAAGTTCCCGGGCCGCGCCCAGCCGCCGGAATTGGGCCTGGACTCCCCCGGAATCCGGGGCCTTCCGTTTCAAGTCGTCAACCCAGTTATTGAAGATATCCGGCGTTTCCTGGCTCAGCTTATTCAGCGCCCCGGCCCCGAAGGCCCGGACGAAGGTGTCGGGGTCATGGGCCTCACCCGATTCCCGCGGCGGCAGGCTCACCACCCGGGCCTCCAGGTCGGCGTTCAAAAAGGCCGGGAGGTTTTTCACCGGCACTTCCCGCCCGGCCGCGTCGCCGTCGAAGAGCAGGTAAACCGGGACGGACAAGCCCTTAAGCAGGTTTATCTGGCGATCGGTCAGGGCCGTACCCAGGGCGGCCACGGCCTCGTTGATTCCGGCCGCGGCCAGGCTGATGACGTCGAAATATCCTTCCACCAGGTAAACCAGGCCGGCGGCCCGGATGAAGGGGCGGGCCCGGCCCAAGCCGAAGAGATGGCGGCCCTTGGTGTAGAGAGGCGTATACCCGGTGTTCAGGTATTTTACGGTCTCGTCGCCGCCGGGCAGGGCCCGCCCCCCGAAGGCCACCACCCGGCCCTGGGCGTCGGCTATGGGCACCATCAGGCGGCCCCGGAAAAAGTCATAGAAGCGGCCGGCTTCCCGCCCGGGCTTGATC
>JAITUX010000184.1 GCA_031286085.1 Candidatus Adiutrix sp.
GCGAGAATCCCGTTCGGCCGAATCTGATAATCGCGCGTCATGGGTGGTCCGACTTCCTTCCCGCGCCGTTCAGAGCGCGGCCTTGTAAATGCCCAGCACGTCTTTTTCGGTCAGCACCCGGGGATTGTTGGACATCAATCGCCCCTGGGTCTCCATGACCGTCTTGGCCCAGCGGGGCAGCACTTCCTCCGTCACGCCGAACTGGCTCATGTGGAGGGGGATTTCAATGTCCAGCGACAACTGCCTGAGGGCGTTCACGGACAGGGCCGCGGCCTGGCGCTGGGAGAGGCCGCGGACGGGCTCGCCCATCAGTTCGGCGACGCGGGCGAATTTGGGTATGTTGCCCATCATGTTGACTTCGGCCACATACGGCATGAGCAAAGCGTTCCCCGCGCCGTGGGAAAGGTTGTATTCCCCGCATAAGGGATATGACAGGGCGTGGACCGCGCCCACCGAGGCGCCGGCGTTGGCGATGCCCCCGAAGAGAGAGCCGAGGCTCATGTCCAGGCGGGCTTCAATATTGTGCCCGCAGGTCACGGCCGTGCGCAGGGAACGGCTTATGCGGCGGATGGCGTCCTCCGCGAAAAGATCGGTCATGGGCGTGGCCTTGATGGCCGTATAGGCCTCGAGGGCATGAGTCAGGGCGTCCATGCCCGTGGCCGCGGTCACGGCCGGCGGGACGGTGAGGGTGTAGAGGGGATCGATTATGGCCAGGTCGGGCATCAGAAAAGGACTTACGGCCACCCGTTTCAACTTGGCCGCCTTGTCCTTGAAAACCACGTTGACGGTGACCTCGGCGCCGGTGCCGGAAGTGGTGGGTATCATTACGGTCGGAGCCCCGCGCTTTTCAAAGGCCTTGGGCCCGCCCACATAGTCCCGCACGGCCCCGCCGTGGGCCAGGAGAGCCGAAAGCATCTTGGCCGAGTCTATGACGCTGCCGCCGCCGAGACCGATGACGGCCTCAAAGCTCTTGCCCCGGCACCAGGCCAAGGCGGCTTCCAGGTTTTCGATGGCGGGTTCCGGCTCAATGTCGGTATAGGTTTCCAGGTTCAGGTCCGGCCCGGCCAGGCAGCCGCGCAGTTCGTCCAGGTAGCCGGCCCCGGCTATGACGGAGTCGCTGACGATAAGTATGTTTTTGGCCTTGAAGCCGCGGATCTCGGCCAGAAGATTTTCCCGCACGCTGCCGGTGCCGGTTATTATCGCCGGGGGAATCTTGAAGGGAACGGGTTTTACAAGAGCCATTTTTTCTCCTTATATCGTCCGGGCGGCCCCGGGCGGGATGGTTAAAGATTCGAAAGGCCGGGCAGCCACATGACCAACTGGGGGAAAACCAGCGTCATGGCCGTAACCAGGAGGATAATCGCCAGAAAGGGGATCGCTCCGCGGTAGATGTCGAGCATGGACCAGCCCGGCGGCATTATGCCCTTGATGTAGAAAAGGGCGTAGCCGAAGGGCGGGGTTATGAAGCAGGTCTGCATGATGACCGCCGCGACCGCGCAGACGTAGATCCGGTCGAAACCGTAGGCCTCCAGAAGCGGCATGAAGATGGGGATGCAGATGGGCACTATGCCGATCCAGTCGATGAAGCAGCCCAGCATGAAGATGAGAATGAGCATGAAAGCGAACACCGCCCAGCCTGAAAGCCCCGCCGCCTCAACCAGGTGGCCCACGGCCTTGGCCCCGTCGAGGCCCAGAAAAATAGAGCAGAAACTGTTGGCCCCGATCATGATGACGAAAACCATGGCCGAGGTTTTGGCCGTGTCCACCAGGGAGTTGCGGACCATTTCCAGGCTGAACCGGCCATAGAAAACAGTCATTACCAGGGCCAGGAAGGCGCCGCAGGCCGAGGCTTCCGTGGGCGTGGCCGTACCGGAGAAGATGGTGCCCAGAACGCCCAAAATGAGAATCAGGGGCGGAACCAGGTTGACCAGGCAGCCCTTGATGCGGCCGGCCAGGGGATAGGCGGCCAGTTCCGCGCGGCTCATGGCCGGGCCCTTGTCTTTGTTCAGGGCGCAGGCCGCGATGATGTAAACGATATAACAGAAAGACAAGAGCAAGCCCGGCACAATGGCCGACAGAAGGAGCTTGCCGACCGAAACCTGGGCCAGGGAGGCCAAGGTGACCAGCATGATGCTGGGCGGGATGAGGATGCCCAGGGAACCCCCGGCGCAGACCACCCCGGCGGTCAGGCTCCGGTCATATTTGTAGCGGTCCAGGATGGGGATGGCCAGGAGGCCCATGGTTAGAACCGAGGCCCCCACCACCCCGGTGGTGGCCGCGAAGACCGTGGACACGGCGATGACCGCCACGGCCAGGCCGCCGCGCAAGGTGCCCAGAATCAGCCGCGCCGATTCGAAGAGCCCGTCGGCCACCCCGCTGTACATGAGGAAATTGGCCATGAGGACAAACATGGGGACGGCGATCAGAAGGTAGTTGTCCATCACCGCATAGGTCTGGTTGATCACCAGGTTCAAGGCCGGCGGCCCCCAGCCGATAAGCCCGGCCACTACCCCCACCCCGCCGAGGGCGAACCCCAGGGGATGGTTGGTGGCGATGGCCATTATCAAGGCCGCGAACATGCCTATGAGAATGATTTCATCCATGGCGGGCCTCCTCGACGTCCGGAGCCGGCGTGGCCGGCGCCCCCTCCATCAGGACCATCACCCGCTTGAGTATCTCGGATATACCCTGGAGAAGGGTCAGGAAGGCGCCCAGAGGTATGCAGGTCTTTATATAATACAGCGGCGGCTTCCAGTTGGACCAACTGGTCTCGCGCACCTCCCAGGAGGACAGGGCGAATTGGCTCCCGGTATAAAGGAGGATCAGGACGAAGGGGGAAAAAAAGACGAAATAGGTGACCAGATCGATAATCCGTTGCGTCTTCAGGGAAAAGCGCTGGGTTATGACATCCACCGAGACGTTGACCTCGTGGAGCAGGCCATAGGGCATGATGAGCATGATGAAGGCCCCGAAGAGCATGGTGCTGGCCTCGTAGGTCCAGATGGTGGGGGCGTTGAACAAACGCCGGCTTAAGACCTCGAAGACGATCACAACCAGAAGGATCAGGGCCAGATACATGGCCGCCTTGCCGATTAAATCACTGATCCGGTCAATGGCCCTGGTGATTTTGATGATGACGTTCATGGGCTTATCCTCCCCTGGTGAACTCCTCCACGCGGTTCAGGGCAATTCGGGGTAACTCTTGGGCGTGCGGCCGAAGCTCCAATCGCCCAGGAACTTGCGGTAAGGCGCATAGTCCCTGAAATACTGCATCTGGGCCTTGGCCAACCGGTTATAGTCCGGATTGGCCTTGGCCAGCTTGACCATGACCTCGTTTTTGGCCGCTTCCAGCCTATCCATGTCCTCTTCCGACAGCCAGTTGACTTCCACGCCGGCGGCGATCATCTTGTTGGTGCCCGTCGAATCGCCCCAGCCATATTCGGACATGGTCTCCAAACCCACGCTCTTGGCCGCCATTTCAATGATATACTTCAACTCGTCGTCCAGTTTGGCGTAAGCCTCCTTGTTGATCATGACCCCGTAAACCGAGCAGGTCTGGTGCCAACCTGGGGCCAGCCAGAACTTGGTCACTTCATGCAGCTTGGCCGCCTCGTCATTGACCGGGGCCGAAAACTCCATGGCGTCGATAACCCCGCGCTGGAGACCCTCATAAGCTTCGGGCAGGGACATGGTAACCGGAGTCACCCCGGATTTCTGGATCAGTTCGCCTTGAATAAGGCCGGCGAAGCGGATTTTCATACCGGCCAGATCGTCCAGCTTGGTGATACGCTTGACGGAACGGATGCCCGATTCCATGCCGCTCATAGCCACCGGAAAGTATTCCATGCCGTATTTGGCGTAAAGGTCTTTGTAGAGTTTGATCCCGCCGGCGCCATAAATCCAGTTCATGTAATCATAGTTGTTGAAGCCTATGACGTTGGAACCCAGAAGGTCGAAGGCGGTGTTGAAACCGGTCCAGTAGGAGGGCCAATCGCCGCCGCATTCCACGGTGCCGTTGCGGACCGCTTCAAAGACGCCGGGGGTGGGCACGAGTTGGCCCGCGCCGTAGGAGGTGATGGTCAGCCGGCCGCCCGAGAGCTTGGTTACGGCTTCGGCAAAGCGGCGGTCGCCTTCATACTGGAAGGTGCCGGCGGACCAAACGCTGGCCAGGCGCCATTTAAAGCTGGGTTTGTCCGCGGCGGAGGCGTTGCCGACAATGACCAGGGCCACGGCCAGCAACAAAGGCATGGTGAAGAGCCAAAGACGGTTGCGCATGAGATCTCCTCCTGAAAATTTCAGTTAAAGCGGCGGCCGGCTTAAGCCCGGAAGGGCCGGCGCCGGGGCGGCGGGCTTTCTAGGCGCGGGGCTGGACATCGGCCGTTGCCCCAGCCTTCAGGGCTCGGCAATTCATAAAGCCCGCCCGTCCGGCCGGACTTTTAAATTGCCGATTCCGGCAAGGTAATAGTGCAGAATATGTGCCAAGTGGTTTCACCCCGGGGAAGGCTTGATTCCAGGGCAATTTGAATTTCAGCCGGAGCGCGCGGAGATTGGCCTAGTGCCGCTTTTGGCACTTTTAAACAATCAAGGTGCCTTGAATGGCACTTCGGCCTCGCCCGTCCAATTGAGGCGTGGGCCCCGCCAGGCAAAAATATTACATAAATATAATATATGCCAAGCCGTTCTACGGATTTTTTAATAAATTCGGCTGTCCAGGTCGGCGTGAAAACAGCCGTTTTTGAGCCGGCCGTCGTGGAGGCGCTCCT
>JAITUX010000193.1 GCA_031286085.1 Candidatus Adiutrix sp.
GGGGCGGCTTTTCCGGGAAGCCGCTGTCTTTTTTTGTAGAATTCCGCGAAAGGCTGGTCCTGGCCCTTGATGTGTTCCCGGAACCAGCCTACCAGGTAGCGGTGAAGTTCCTTTACGGCCTCCGTCCGGCTGGCCGGGCCGCTGGCCGCGACGCGCCTTTTCAATTCCTGGAAGCGGGTGGTAAAACCGGCGTGGCCCTTGCGGTGGGCCTGGGTTCCGGGATAACCAAGTTCGGACTGGACCTTTTCTTCGGCGCCGAAGTGCCGGGACGTATAGTGCGCCAGGAAATCAAGCGTTTCCTGGATCTGGCCGGCCTGGGCCCGGTCCAAAAGGAGGTCGGCCCGCCTGAAAATCTCCTGGTGCTGTTCGTCCAGCTTGGGGATGCCCGTGGCCAGGTCGGCGCGCCAAGTCCCGGCCTTGGCGCCGGCCGCCTGGAGGGCGCGCGAGGAAGCGGCCGAAGCCCTCTTCGTCCGCTTGTCCTGGCTGTGTTGCCGGTAATAGGCCGCGAAATCCTTGTCGCAGCCCATGATGTGTTCCTTGAGCCAGCCTATCACCGTCCGGTTTATTTCCGTGGCCAGTTCGAACTTGATGTCGTCGCTGGATTCCGCCAACCGCTTTTTCAGCTCGTTCACTTTTTCCGCGAAGGCGGCGTGGATTTTTTTATGGGCTTCGGCTTTGGGGTAGTTGACGGCGGCCTGCATGCCCTGCTCGTCGATGAAGTGATGGATGACATAGTCGCCCAGGAATTGAACGGTCTCCTGGATGCGGCCGGCCTTGGACCTGTCCAGAAGGATTTCGGTTTGGCGGAACAACTCCTTGTGCTGTTCGTCAATTTTGGGTATGCCGATCTTGAACTGGTCCGACCATTGCATATGGTCATACCTTAACCGTGCGCCGGCGGCGCTTTTAATTCCAGAACCAGCTGGTTCTTAATCTTCTTTAACCAGCGGCGCCTTTAACAGCCGGCCCAATTTTTTGGCCAAGGCCGGCTTGAGGTTTTGCTTGCCGGTTTCCAGGAGCGAGATATGGTTCTGGCTGACCCCCGCTTTTTCGGCCAGGGCTCTTTGGCTGAGCCCGGCCTTTATCCTCAAATCGTGGATCAAGGCCGCGGTTTCAGGCGAGGCCGGTTTCTTTTCCGCGGCGGCCCGGCGGCCCCGGCCCGTCCGCGCGGGGGCCGCTTTGGTCCCGGCGCGCGAAACCGGGCTGGCGGCCCCCGGTTTTTTGGGTTCCAGGCTGACCTGGTGGCCGGCCAAGGCCAGCACGGCCTCCAGGGCCTCTGAAACCAGGGGGAATTTCTTCTTGGCTATTTTCAGGCTGACTTCGACGAATCGACCGGCGGTTGGCTTATTGGGCGGCATGATCTTCTCGCTTGTTGGGGGTATTTAGGTCGCTGAAAAACGGTTTCTCCAGAGATTATGCCCTGGATTATAGCTGTTGCGAAAAAAAAAGGAAAGCCGTGCCACTATTTGCCGCAACATTGCTTGAATTTCTTGGCCGAGCCGCAGGGGCAGGGGTCGTTGCGGCCGATTTTGGGGACGGCGCGGGTTTCCGGCCTGGGTTTTTCCGGCTCGGCGGCCTCGCGGCCCCGGGACAGGGTCAGGCGCTCGGGGCTGGCCTTGGGGGCCAGGCCGGCCACCTCCTCCTCGCGCCGGACCTGGACATGGGTGAGGAGGGCGATGGATTCGGCCCGGACCCGCTCCATCATTTCGTTGAACAGGTCGAAGCCTTCCCGCTGATATTCGCGCAAGGGATCCCTCTGGCCGTAGCCGCGCAGGCCGATGCCGTCCTTGAGCCGGTCCATGGACAAAAGGTGATCCCGCCACTGGCTGTCCAGGGCGTGGAGTAGAAGCCAGCGGACCAATTCGTCCGAGAGGTTCGGCCCCAGTTCATCCCGGCGGGCCAGGAAGGCGGCCTTGGCCCGGTCGTAGATGGCCTGGGCCAGGGCGTCGGCCGTGTAGGTCTCAAAGTCGGAGCGGGCCGCCGGGAAGCCGAAAGCGCGGTAAATCTCGCCGCTGAAGGCTTCCCAGTTCCATTCGGCCGGATCGGTCCGGCTGTCCGCGAACTGATCCGCCAGTTTCAGCACCTGGATTTCGAACATGGTCAGCACCTGGTCGGTCAAGCCTTCGCCGGCCAGGATGCGGCGGCGCTGGCTATAGATGACTTCCCGCTGCCGGTTCATGACGTCGTCGTATTCCAGGAGGTGCTTGCGGATTTCAAAGTTATGGTTTTCCACCTGTTTCTGGGCGTTTTCAATGCCCCGGCTGATTAGCTTGGCCTCCAGGGGCACCCCCTCGGTCATGCCCAGGCGCTCCATCAGGCCTTTGAAGCGGTCGCCGCCGAAAATGCGCATCAGGTCGTCTTCCAGGGACAGGTAGAAGCGCGATTCGCCCGGATCGCCCTGGCGGCCGCTACGGCCCCGGAGCTGGTTGTCGATGCGCCGGGATTCGTGCCTTTCCGTGCCCAGAATGAAGAGGCCGCCCAGGCCGGGGACGCCCGGCCCCAGGACTATGTCCGTCCCCCGGCCGGCCATGTTGGTGGAAATGGTCACCTGGCCCTTCTGCCCGGCCTGGGCCACTATGAGGGCCTCGCGCTCGTGCTGCTTGGCGTTCAGGACGTTGTGGGGCACGCCTCGTCTTTTCAGCATTTCGGAAATCTGCTCCGAATGGCTGATGGAGATGGTGCCCACCAGGACCGGCTGGCCCTTATGGTGGAGGGCCTCGCTCTCCTCCACCACCGCGTTGTATTTTTCCTGGGCGGTGCGGTAGATGACGTCCTGGCGGTCGAGGCGGATCATGCGGCGGTGGGTGGGGATGACGG
>JAITUX010000025.1 GCA_031286085.1 Candidatus Adiutrix sp.
GGGGCTAGGGCCCTGGGCCGGGAACTTTATGGAATCGTAACCTTGAGCGGCCGCCCCAGGCGGCCGCTTTTTGGGAGTATAATATGGAAATCACAGCTAAAATGGTCAAAGAACTGCGCGAAAAGACCAACGCCGGGATGATGGACTGCAAAAAGGCCTTGGGCGAATGCGGCGGCGACCTGGAAAAAGCGGTGGACTGGCTGCGCCAGAAAGGCCTGATGACCGCCCGCAAGCGGGCCGGCCGGGCCACCCGGGAAGGCGTGATCGCCGCCGGGGTCAGTGCCGATCACCGTTGCGGGGCCATGCTGGAACTCAATTGCGAAACTGATTTCGTGGCCAAAAACGATGGTTTCCAGAAATTGGCCGCCGACGTGTTGGCCCTCCTGTTGGCCGGCGGGCCGGCCCCGGCCGATGTCCCGGCCCTTCTGGGCCGGCCGCTTTCGGCCGGCGGAACCGTGGACGAGGCCCTTAAAGGCTTGGTGGGCACCATCGGCGAAAACATGAATCTGCGCCGTTTCGTCCGCCGCGAGGCTCCGGCCGGTTCCCTTCTGCACACCTACATCCACGGTCCCGGCCGCCTGGGCGTCATGGTGGAACTGGCCGCGGAAAAAATGGGGCCCGAGGCCGAAGAACTGGCCCATAACCTGGCCATGCACATAGCCGCCGCCAGCCCGGCGGCCAGGACGGCCGAAGAGCTGCCGGCCGAATTCCTGGAACGGGAGAAGGAAATCTACCGGGCCAAGCTGGCCGAAAGCGGCAAGCCGGAAAACATGTGGGACAAGATTATGGCCGGGCAGATCAAGAAATTTTATTCGGAGGTCGTGCTTCTGGAACAGGCCTATGTCAAGGACCCCACCGGCAAGACCACGGTGGCCGGCCTGCTTAAGAGTGCCGCCGGCGTCTGCGGCCGCACCGAAATCCGGGCCTATGACCGCTTTCAACTGGGTGAGGAACTGCCCGGGGAAACGCGGGAAGAGTGAGCCGCGCGCCGGCCTTACCGGTAAAGGCCTCCGGGGCCGCCTTCGGGCCGGGGCGGCGCGCCCCTCTGGCAACTTATGGACGAAAAAAAATATAAAACAGTTCTTTTGAAACTGTCCGGCGAGGCCCTCCAGGGCCAGCGGGGCTTCGGGCTCTGCCCAGACACCTTGGAAGGCATTGCCGCCCAAGTGGCCGAGGCGGCCAGGGAAGGGGTCCGCCTCGGCCTGGTCATAGGCGGTGGCAACGTCTTCCGGGGCCATGACCTGGCCGCGCGGGGCCTGAACCGGGTCACCGGGGACCACATGGGCATGCTGGCCACGGTCATAAACGCCCTGGCCATGCAGGACGCCTTGGAGCGCCAGGGCCTGGATACCCGGGTCCAGAGCGCCATTACCATGTATCAGATCACCGAGCCCTTCATCCGGCGCCGGGCCATCCGCCATCTGGAAAAAGGCCGGGTGGTCATCTTCGCCAGCGGCACCGGCCACCCCTATTTCACCACCGACACGGCCGCCGTGCTCCGGGCCAGCGAAATCGGGGCCGACATCATCCTCAAGGCCACCAATGTCGATGGCATATATGACCGGGATCCCCGGAAAGACCCGACGGCCGTTCTCCACCGCCGACTGACCTACATGGGCGCCATTCGGGACCGGCTGGAGGTCATGGACACCACCGCCTTTTCCCTGGCCATGGAAAACCGCATCCCGCTCCTGGTCTTCAACCTGGCCCACCCGGGCAACATCCGGCGGGCCATCCGGGGTGAAGAGGTGGGAACCTTCGTATCCGGGGAATGACATCGGCGGATTCAGGCCGCCCCCGGCCCGGAACCACAGGGGAAACCCCGCCACGCCGCGAATCAGCCTTCAGGAGAGCCTGGTATGAGCAAAACCGACGCCGTTTACAGCGAACTCAAAGAGCGCATGGAAAAGGCTGTTCAGGCCTTGGGCCGCAGTTTCACAAAAATCCGCACCGGCCGGGCCACCCCGGCGCTCCTGGACGGCCTGACCGCCGACTACTACGGCGTGGCCACGCCCCTGCCCCAAATGGCCTCCGTCACCGCCCCGGAACCCCGGCTGCTTTTGATCCAGCCCTGGGACGCCCAAGCCATGGGTGAAATCGAAAAGGCCATCCTTAAATCGGAACTCGGCCTGACCCCCCAGAACGACGGCAAGGTCATCCGCATCACCATTCCGCCCCTGACCCAGGAACGCCGCAAGGACCTCTCCAAGCTGGTCCGCAAAAACGCCGAAGAGACCAAGGTGGCCCTGCGGAACATCCGCCGCGACGCCAATGAACTGCTTAAGACCCTGAAAAAGGACAAGGAGATAAGTGAAGACGAACTTAGCCGGGCCGAGGCCCAGGTGCAGAAGATAACCGACGACTTCATAAAGCAGGCCGACGCCGCCGCCGGGGTCAAGGAAAAGGAAATAATGGATTTTTAAGCTCGGGAATACATGGAAACGCCGCTTAATGAGGATTTTTGTTTCCTGGCAAGAAAGGCGAATTCAGGGTGAAGCGACGTGTATCAAAGCATACATGAGCTTCGCCCGGAATGAGCCTGACGCCGTCAGGGAGCAAAAAGGCCATTAAGCGGCGTTTCCAGTCACCGCCACCCGTCTTCCTGGTAAACTATTTTCAACCCCTCCAAGGCCAGTTCAGGCTGGACTTCGTCAATCTGGGCCGAGCCGGCGGCGATCAAGCCGGCCAGGCCGCCGGTGGCCAGCACCCGGGCCGGCCCCATCTCCTTCTTCAGCCTGGTCACCAGGCCGTCCACCAGGTCCATGTAGCCATATATCAGGCCCACGTTGAGGCTGGCGATGGTGTTGTTGGCCAGGGCCTTTTCCGGGCGGTCGAAGAGTTCCAGGCGGGGCAGGCGGCTGGCCTTCTGAAAGAGGGCCTCGGCCGAAAGGCGAAGGCCGGGGGATATGGCCCCGCCCAGGTGGACGCCGTCGGCGGAAACGCAGTCGAAGGTGGTGGCCGTGCCCAAGTCCACGACTATGACCGCCCCCCGCGCCCGGCGATGGGCGGCCAGGGCCACGGCCACCCGGTCGGCGCCCATTTCCGCGGGGTTGGCGTAACTTAGGGGCAGAATGGTCTGGCGGTGGGCTTCCAGAAAGATGGGCCGCTGGCGGGCATACTTGACCCCGAAGCGTTCCAGGGCCGGGCGCATGGGCGGAACGACGCTGGCGATTATGAAGCCGGTTATGTCGCTGAAGCCGTAGCCGGCGGCGGCCAAGAGGCCGCCCATGGACAGGCCCAGCTCGTCCAGGGTGGATTCCCGGCGGGTGGCCAGCCGCCAGTCGGCCTTGAGTTCATCGCCCAGCCACAGGCCGCAATTCATGTTGGTGTTGCCGACGTCAAGAGTGAAAAGCATGGGCTGTCCTCACAGGCCGCCTTCAGCGTCCAGTTCCCTGGCCACCAGGTCCGCCGTCTCTTCGGCCAGGGCGGTTATTTCCGCCAAATCCTCGCCTTCGATCATGATCCTGACCACGGGCTCGGTCCCGGACGGCCGAAGGACAATGCGGCCGCGGTCGCCGAGGCGGGCGGCGACTTTGGCCGCCTGGGCGGCCACGGCCTGGTTGGTCTCGGCTTCCCGGGGGCGGGCGGCCTTGACGTTCAGGAGCACCTGGGGCAGGGGCTCCATGAGATCGGCCAGGTCGGCCAGGGTCAGCCCTTCCTCTTTCATGACCAGAAGAGTCTGGAGGGCGGCCAGGATGCCGTCGCCGGTGGTGCCGTAATCGAGAAAAATGATATGCCCGGACTGCTCGCCGCCGAAGTTAAGCCCATCGCGGCGCAGACGCTCGACCACGTGGCGGTCTCCCACCGCGGTCCGCACCAGCTTGATGCCGGCGCGGCCGAGGGCTATTTCCAGGCCCAGGTTGCTCATGATGGTGGCGGCCACGGTGGACCGGTTCAGGCGGCCGAGGCGCTGGAGGCGGCGGGCGCAGATGTTCATTATCTGGTCGCCATCCACCAGCCGGCCCCGCCCGTCCACGAAAATTACCCGGTCGGCGTCGCCGTCCAGGGCCAGGCCCAGGTCCGCCCCGGCCAGGACGACCTGCTTGACGCACAATTCCGGCTGCAGGGAGCCGACGCCGAGATTGATGTTGACCCCGTCCGGCCGGGCGCCGAAGAGATGGACCTTGGCCCCCAGTTCCTCGAAGACCATGGGCGCCGTGCGGTAGGCCGCGCCGTGGGCGCAGTCCAGAACCAGGGTCAGGCCTTCCAGGCTCAGGTTCCGGGGCAGGGTGCTCTTCAGAAAGACCACGTAGCGGCCCACGGCGTCTGTCAGGCGTTCAGCCCGGCCCACGCCGTCGGGCCGGGGGCGGTGCCGGTCCAGGAAGGCCGGGTCGGCCACCTGGTTCTCCAGGGCGGCCTCCACCTCGTCGGGCAGCTTGAAGCCGTCGGCGGCGAATATTTTCAGGCCGTTGTCGTGGTAGGGGTTGTGGGAGGCGCTGATGACCACCCCGGCGTCGGCCCTGAGACTGGTGGTGAGGAAGGCCAGGCCCGGCGTGGGCAGCGGCCCGGCCAGAAATACGTCCGCCCCCTGGCTCAAGAGGCCGGCGCAAAAAGCTTCTTCCAGCATGTAGCCTGACAGGCGGGTGTCCTTGCCCACCACCACCCGGGGCCGCCGGTTCTTTTTCTCCTCCCTTAGATGCTGGGCCACGGCCCGGCCCAGGGCCAAGGCGAACTCGGCGGTCATGGGGTATTGGTTGACCACACCCCTTACGCCGTCGGTGCCGAAAAGCCGGCGACGGGCGCTCGTCATGGTTTCACCTTTGGCTTTAGGTTTTCGGCGGCGGGCGGCACCTGGGAGACGCCGACCATGGCCGGGCTTATGGACACGACCGCGGCGCCCGCGGGCGGCACGACCACCACGGGCACGGTCAGCCGGCCCTCGGCCTTCAACTGTTCCGCGTCAAGGCCGACCCGGGCGCGAATCTCGCGGGCCGCTACGGGCCGGCTGCGGGAGGCGGGCCAGGAAATCGTGACCTTGACGCGGGCCGGCTGGGCGATGAAGGAAGCCGGCCCGTCGCCTGAGGCCGGAGAACCCTGATCGGGGCTGTTGTCGGACTGACCGAAGGGGTCGCGGATACGGCGGCGGGAAATCTGGTCGCGGCTCCGGGCCTCTATTTCCACTTCCACGGGGATATCGGAGAAGACGGCCTGGGTGCGGAGTTCCGAGACTCTGACCGTGGCCTGTATTTCCTTGGCGCCGACGATGACGGCCCCTTCGGGCGGCACAAGGCCGATGGAGAATATGGCGTCCTGGGTCAGGCCTTCCACGGCCAGGGGCGAGGTTTCAAGGTGGTCCACCTGGGCCAGAATATCCGGCTGCCCTTGGATGGTCACGGCCGCCGGCTCCAAAACCAGGTCTTCCAGGCGGAAGTCGGGGCCCGGCCGGCCCACCACGTTGGGCTTGACCGGCACTTCCTTCTGGAAAAGTTCCTGGACTTCAAACTCTATCGCGTCGGGGTTGATTTCGACTACTTCGACGCCCCGGGGCAGGTTCAGAAGGTCCGGAAGCACCGGAAAGGAATTGAAGCCTTCCTGGGCCAGGGAGAGGTCCAGGGGCAGGGTCAAGTTGCGGTCGGCCAGAAAACGCACCTGGGCGGCGTTGGCCCGGATCCTCAGGGTCAGGGATTTGGGCATCTCGCCCTTGATGACCAGATGCTCCGGCAGGGAATGCAGGCGCAGCCCCACGGTGAAGTCCACCAGGCTGGTCTCCAGCCCGGCCAGGCTCAGCCAGAGACAGAAGGCCAGGGCCATGGAGACCATCAGGGAGGATAAGCGGCCGCGCATCTCTTTCTACTCCGGTTCAGCCGGCGCCCGAGGGCCGCCCGGGCGCCACTTGGGGCGGGGCCAGGTTCAAATAGGCCACCAGGCGGTCGCGCAGGTTGCCCGCGCCCATCATCAGCACCACTTCCCCGTCCTTGACCAGGGAGACCAGGCCCCTTTCCTCGGACACCACCACGACCAGGGCGTCCGTCTCCCTGGAGAGGCCTATGGCCGCCCGGTGCCTGGTGCCGAAGAAACGGCTGACATTGTCCTCGGAGGGCAAAAGGGGCAGGAAACAGCCGACGGCGGCCAAGCGGCCTTCCTGGATGATGGCCGCTCCGTCGTGGATGGGCGAAGAGGTCTGGAAAACGGCCAGGAGCAGGCGGTCGCTGACCGCCGCCCCGAGGTAACAGCCGTTTTCAACGTATTCTCCCAGGCTCACCCCGCGTTCAAAGGCTATCAGGGCCCCGATGCGTTTTTCCGCCATGAAGAAGGCGGCCCGCACCACTTCATTGACCGCTTCCACGGTCTGGGGATTGTCCCGGGTGAAGGAGAAGCGGGCCAGGCGGGCCAGGCCCCGGCGGATGTCGGCGGAAAACAGCACCACCACGACCAGCATGAGGTTGCCGACGAAGGACGAGATGATATAGCGCAGGGTCAGGAACTCGAAGCGGGCGGCCAGGAAATAAGCGGCCATGACCAGGCCCAGGCCGAGAAAGACCTGGCCGCTGCGGGTGCCGCGGAGCAGCCGTATGACATAGAATATCAAAAGCCCCACCAGGACGATGTCCGCGGCATCTTCCCAGCGCATGGTTTTCACCGCCGGCCAAATGGCGCCCATTTCAAACACGGGCCGACATCCCGCCCCGGAAGTCCGCGGCCCTTCCGGCCGCGCCTGATTCAACGCCTGTCCGGCAAGCCAGCCTTGAGCGCATACCTGTTTCCATATCCCGATTATGAGTTCGCCGGGCGTTTGAAGCCGGAGAGGGCCGCGGGTCTCAAGCGGCCGACCGGACGGCCAGGGCCAGGTCCACGGCCGGCCGGTTGGGGGCGGCCCGGTGCACCCGGAGAATCTCGGCGCCCTTAAGCACGGACAGGGCGTCGGCCACCGCCGTGAGTCCGTCGCGGGCCGCCGGCGGGCCGTCCCCTCCCGGGATGGTCCGCAGAAAAGCCTTCCGGGACAGGGCCATGACCCGGCGGTAGCCCTTTGGCATGACCCGGTCGAAATGCTTGATGAGGGACAGGTTGTGGGCCGCGGTCTTGCCGAAGCCGAGCCCGGGGTCCAGCCAGATGAGTTCCCGGGGCAGCCCGGCGGCCTCGGCGGCCAGGGCCCGCTCCAGGAGGAAATCGTGAATCTCGCCCAACAGGTCTTCGTAGCGCGGATTTATCTGCATGGTGGCCGGTTCGCCCTGCATGTGCATAAGCAAAAGCGGCACCCGCCATTCGGCGGCCACGGCCAGGAGGCGGGGATCTTTCCGGCCCGCGTAGATGTCGTTCAAGGCGGCCGCCCCGGCCGCCAGGGCCTTCTCGGCCACGCCGGCCTTGTAGGTGTCTATGGAGATGGGCCGGCTGGTCCTCCGCACGAGGGCGGTCAGCACCGGCTCCAGGCGGGCCCACTCTTCATCCTCGTTCACGGCGCGGGAACGCGGCCGGGTCGATTCCGCGCCCAGGTCAAGGATGTCGGCGCCGTCGGCCTCCTCGGCCAAGGCCGCCTCCACCGCCTCCTCCGGGCTCCTGAAACGGCCGCCGTCGGAAAAGGAATCCGGGGTCAGGTTGATGATGGACATCAACAGAGGCCGGCTGAAATCCAGGGACCAGGCCCCGGCCCTGGTCCGCCAGGTCAAAATGTCAGGCCTTGCTATCGTCTCCATCTTTACCAGCTCCGTTATCTTTGGCCCCATCTTCAGGCCGCCCTTCCCCGGCTCCAGGGCCGGCCGTCGTTGGCCCGGAAGGGGGCTCGGGTTTTTTGTTCCGGTCCGCCCAGTTCGGGCGGGGCAGACCCTCGGCCGCGAGGGCTTCGGCGCAGATGTCCAGAACCTCCTCGGCCTCCAGGGTCTCCTTTTCCAGAAGCCGCTCGGCCAAGGCGGCCAGCGTGTCCCGATGCCGGGCTATGATGGCCTGGGCCTTCTGGTGGGCGCCGTTCATCAGCTCGGCCACCTCCTGGTCGATGCGCTGGGCCGTGGCTTCGGAATAGTCGCTGTGCTGGGCTATTTCCCGGCCCAGGAAAATCTGCTCTTCCTTCTTGCCGAAGGCCTGGGGGCCCAGGGTCTCGCTCATGCCCCACTTGCAGACCATGTTGCGGGCCAGGTCGGTGGCCCTTTCGATATCGTTGCCGGCGCCGGTGGTCATCTGGTTCAGGGCCACCTCCTCCGCCACCCGTCCTCCCAGGAGCATCACCAGGCGGGCCTTGAAGTAATCCCGGCTGTAGTTGTAGCGGTCTTCCGTCGGCAGCGCCACCGTCACCCCCAAGGCCCGGCCCCGGGGTATGATGCTGACCTTGTGCAGGGGGTCCAGGTTGGGCAGAAGCACCGAAACCAGGGTGTGGCCGGCTTCGTGCCAGGCCGTGGTGCGTTTTTCCTCCTCGCTCATGATCAGGCTTTTGCGCTCCACGCCCATCATGATCTTGTCCCGGGCCGCGTCGAAATCGGCCGCCTCGACTTTTTCCTTGTCGAACCTGGCGGCCAGGAGGGCGGCCTCGTTGATGAGGTTCTCCAGGTCGGCCCCGGAAAAGCCGGGCGTGCCCCGGGCCACCACGGCCAGGCTTACGTCGTCCGCCAGGGGTATGCGGCGGCTGTGGACGTCCAGTATCTGTTCCCGGCCTTTGAGGTCCGGCACCGGCACCACCACCTGGCGGTCAAAACGGCCGGGCCGCAAAAGGGCCGGGTCCAGGACGTCGGGCCGGTTGGTGGCGGCGATGAGGATGAGCCCGTCATTGGGCTCGAAGCCGTCCATCTCCACCAAAAGCTGGTTAAGGGTCTGCTCCCGCTCGTCATGCCCGCCGCCCAGGCCCGCGCCCCGGTGGCGGCCCACCGCGTCGATTTCGTCAATGAACATGATGCAGGGCGCGGCTTTCTTGCCCTGCATGAACATGTCCCGCACCCGGGAGGCGCCCACGCCCACGAACATTTCCACAAAATCGGAGCCGCTGATGGAAAAGAAAGGCACCCCGGCCTCGCCGGCTATGGCCCGGGCCAGAAGAGTCTTGCCCGTGCCGGGCGAGCCCATGAGGAGCACCCCCTTGGGAATGCGGCCGCCCAGCCGGACGAACTTCTTGGGCTGTCTCAGGAAATCGACTATCTCCGACAATTCGCCCTTGGCCTCGTCTATGCCGGCCACATCGGCGAAGGTGACGCGTTTCTGGTCCTCGGTCAAAAGCCGGGCCCGGCTTTTGGCGAAGGTCATGGCCTTGCCGCCGCCCTGCATCTGGCGCATGAAGAACATCCAGATGGCCACCAGGAAAACTATCTGCAAAAGGGCGCTGCCCAGGCTCAGCCAGAAGGATGAAGTCTGGGGCGACATGTTGATGACGACTTCGTTTTCCCGCAGGAAGGGCAAAAGGCCGGGATCAAAACGGTTGTAGTCGGCCGTCCACTTGCCGCCGTCTTTCATTTGGGCTACAATTTCCGAATCGGTCAGGGAAACCGCGGTCACCCGGCCCTCGGACACGGCCCTCCAGATGTCGGAGTAGCTCTTTTTATTGACCGGTTCCACGGGTCTGAAAAAATTCATGGCCCCGAAAACGGTCACGCCGATCATCACCCAGATGAGCAGGTTTTTGGAAAAATTGCCCAAAACGGCCTCTCAGGCGGGGGCGGCCTCCCCTTTAGCTCGGCCGCTGCCCTATGGATGCGGCCCGCTCCCGCCGAGCCCGGCCGGAGCCGCGCCAAGGTGGGAATCAAAATATTATATATACGACATTCCACCTGTTTTTTCAACTTAAAAGTCCGGGCCGCCGGCCGGTGTTTCCAAGGTCCGGCCGAGCCCCGAAGGAGCCGGAAGCTGCCGAAAGCCGCCGAAAGAGCCCTCCATAAAAAACTGGCGGGCGTGGTCGTGGGCAGCGTCAACTATGGCGAGGCCGACCTCATAGTCACCTTCCTGACCAGGGAACTGGGCCTTTTGAGCGCCCTGGCCCGCTATGGCCGGCGCAGTCGGCGGCGCTTCGGGGGCGGCCTCTTGTCGCCGGGCGCCATGGCTTGGTATGATTTCACCTTGAAACCCCAATCCACCCTGGCCTTCGTGGAAAAAGCCGAGGAAAACCCCCGGGTCCGCCGCCTGCCGCCCGACCCGGTCGTCCAGGCCCTGGCCGCCTTCGCCCTGGAACTGGTCCGGGGCTTCGAGACGCCCCAGAACCCGGCTTCGGCCAGTTTCAGCCTCCTGGTCCGGCACCTGGGCCGTCTGGCCCGCGGCCCGGACGAAGAAACCGCCCGCCGGGCGGCCTTGGAGTTTTCCGCCCGATACCTGCAACTGGCCGGTTTCGGCCCGGCCTTGACCGCCTGTCTCATCTGCGGCGCCCCGGCCGAACCGGGAGCCTCCGGCTGGCGCTGGCATCCGGCGGCCGGCGGGCTCTACTGCCCCCGCTGCCCCGGCTCCGGCCGCCCCGTGCCCCCGGCTCTCCTGGCCCGCCCAGGCGAAACGGACCCGCCTTGGCCGCCGCTCCTGGGCCGGGGCGAACTGGCCGAAGCCGAAACCTTTTTTGAAGACCTGGCCGCCCACCAGCTGGGCCGCCCCTTGAAGGCCCTGGGCGTCGCCCGCCGGCTGTTCAGCCGGCCTTGACGCGGAAAAGGCATCGGCTGGCGTTCAGGCCAAGGGTAGAAACAATTTTTGCGGGGATTCGGGCAGGGATAAGAAGCCGTGATTCCGGTAGAAAGACTTGGCGGATTCATCTTTGGCGTCAACCAGCAAGCCGTAGCCGCTTCGATCATGCCGCTCCTTATCAAGGGCGGTTATCTGGAAAAGAAA